>NZ_LGDB01000002.1:0-136394 GCF_001279655.1 Streptomyces sp. WM6372
TGCTTGCTCACGTTCTGCAGCAGCTCCGAGACCGTGAAGTACGCGATCCCCTCGATCGCGGCCGCGGGCCGTTCCTCCAGATCCACCCCCACCTTCACCGGCACCACGCACCGCGAGGCCACCGCCGACAGCGCCGCGTCCAGACCCCGGTCCGTCAGCACCGCCGGGTGGATCCCCCGCGCCAGGTCCCGCAGCTCCTGAAGCGCCAGCTTCACTTCCCCGTGCGCCTCGTCGACCATCGCCGCCGCCGCGTCCGGATCCTCCAGCAGCTTCTCCTTGGCCAGGCCCAGCCCCATCGCGAGCGCCACCAGCCGCGCCTGCGCCCCGTCGTGCAGGTCCCGCTCGATGCGCCGCATGTCGGCCGCCGCCGTGTCCACGACCACCCCGCGGTCGGACTCCAGCTCCGCGATCCGCCGCTCCAGCTCGTCCGAGGGCGACAGCAGCCCCCGCACCATCATCCGGTCCACGTTCGACAGCCAGCGCACCACGTACGGCAGGACCGGCCACAGCACCAGCAGCCCCACCAGCGCCACCGTGAACGTCAGCACCCCCCACGGCAGCCGCACCAGCTCGTACAGCACGGTCCGCCACGCCACCGGGTCCTTCAGGCCCGCCCACAGCCAGGGGAAGAACCCGCCGACCCGCCGCAGCCCCGGCAGCGGAGTCGGCTCCTCCACCCGTACGCCCAGCAGTACGCGCGCCCGCGCCCGCTCCAGCCGTCCCAACTGGCGGGACCCGAGCAGGCCGACCGCGAGCAGCGGAAGGCCGATCGCGGTCACGGACAGGCCGCCCGCGGTCGCCACCATGGTCACCGTGTAGACGAAACCGACGAGCGCGAGCGGAAGATTGCCCAGCAGATGGACGGTCTCTTTCCACGCCACGGCCCCCAGGGCGGGGCGTACGGGCGGAGGCCGGTCGTTGTCGGGGCTCGGGTGGGAGACTTGAATGGGCGCGGTCATGCGCCCCAGCCTGCCAATTCCGGCCCGCCGGTGCCATGGGGGAGCCGGGCCGCTGTAAACGGGGGATAACCCCACCCTGTGGGGACCAGGCCCTAGACTCCCGTCCGTACCAGATCATCGACAGTGGCCAAGGAGCGAGGAACGGACGTGCCCGACCCAACGGTATCGACCGTAACCGTGCTCGCGGCGGACTATTTCCGGAGTTATTCGGTCGTCGGCCTGCTGGCAGTCCTCGGTGTGCTCTTCGTGGCCGTCGCGTTCGGCGCGGGCCGCCTGCTGAGACCGGTCGTCCCGACCCCTGAGAAGCTGCTGACGTACGAGTGCGGCGTGGACCCCGTCGGCGAGGGCTGGGCGCACACCCAGGTCCGCTACTACGTCTACGCGTTCCTCTACGTCATCTTCGCCGTCGACTCGATCTTCCTCTTCCCGTGGGCGACGGTGTTCGCCGCCGCCGGCTACGGCGCCACCACGCTCGTGGAGATGTTCATCTTCCTGGGCTTCCTGGCCGTCGGCCTGCTCTACGCGTACAAGAAGGGCGTCCTCGAATGGACGTGACACCGGCCGGGACACCGGCCGAGCCCCAGCTGCTCCCGGAGCCCAAGCGCCTGGGAGTCCTCTCCCGCCTCGCGCCCGAGCCCATGAAGGTGGTTCTGAACTGGGGCCGCCGCTACAGCCTGTGGGTCTTCAACTTCGGCCTCGCCTGCTGCGCGATCGAGTTCATCGCCGCGTCGATGGCCCGGCACGACTTCATCCGGCTCGGCGTCATCCCGTTCGCGCCCGGCCCGCGCCAGGCGGACCTGATGATCGTCTCGGGCACGGTGACGGACAAGATGGCACCGGCCGTGAAGCGGCTGTACGAGCAGATGCCGGAGCCGAAGTACGTCATCTCCTTCGGAGCCTGCTCCAACTGCGGCGGCCCCTACTGGGACTCGTACTCGGTGACGAAGGGCGTCGACCAGATCATCCCGGTCGACGTCTACGTCCCCGGCTGCCCGCCGCGGCCGGAGGCGCTGCTCCAGGGCATCCTCAAGCTCCAGGAGAAGATCGCCAGGGAGTCGCTGGCGGACCGCTACGCGACGGACCCCTCGACGGCCCAGCTCACGAGCGGCCTGGTCAAGCCCCCGCCGGCCCCCGGAGCGGGCGCATGAACCTCTACGACTCCCTCCCCGACGCGGCCGCCACGATCTTCGGCGCGGAAGCGACCGCCTCGTACGCGTACGAGGTCCTGACGGTGGACGTCCCGGTCGGAAGCTGGATCCCGGCGCTGGAGATCGCCCGGGACAAGCTGGGCTGCACGTACTTCGACTGGCTGAGCGCGGTGGACGAGCCGGGCACGGGCTTCCGCGTCTGCGCGCACGTCGTGTCCCTGGAGAACCACCGCGTACGCCGCCTGCTCCTGCGTACGACGGTGCCGCACACGGCCCCCTCCCTCCCCTCCGCGGTCGCGGTCTACGCGGGTGCCGAATGGCACGAGCGCGAGACGTACGAGATGTTCGGCGTGGTCTTCACGGACCACCCGCACCTGGTCCCCCTCCTCCTCCCGGAGAACTTCGAAGGCCACCCGCTGCGGAAGGACTTCGTCCTGGCCGCGCGCGTCGCGAAGGCCTGGCCGGGAGCCAAGGAGCCGGGCGAGGCGCACGACCCCGACGCCCCCAAGCGCCGCCAGATGCTTCCGCCGGGCGTCCCGGACCCCAACGAATGGGGCCCGCTGAAGGGCCAGCTCCCCCCGGCCCCGACCCGGCCCGCGCGCGCCGCCCGCACCCCCCGCGCGGCAGCCGCGGGCGCGGGCGCACCCGGAGCCGAGGCCCCGCCGCGCCCGCCGCGCCGTACCCGTTCGGTGGCGGACGGCTCGACGAGCCAGGCCGTCCCTCCGGCGGAGCCCGGGGCCGAGGGCGCACCCGGAGCCGAGGCCCCGCCGCGCCCGCCGCGCCGTACCCGTTCGGTGGCGGACGGCTCGGCCAGCCAGGCCGTCCCTCCGGCGGAGCCCGGGGCCGAGGGTGCGCCCGGAGCCGAGGCCCCGCCGCGCCCGCCGCGCCGTACCCGTTCGGTGGCGGACGGCTCGGCCAGCCAGGCCGTCCCCCCGGCGGAGCCGGAAGGCGGGGCCGGGCAGGCCGATGCGCCCCCGCGTCCGGAGGACCAGGCGATCCGCGGCCGCACGGTGGCGCCGGGCCGACGCCCCGCCCCCCGCAGCGCGGACGCGCCCTGGCACAACCCCCAGCCCGCCTTCACGGAACCGGCACCCGCGCCCGAGGCCGCCCCCGCGGCCGACCCGGCACCCGCGGCCGACCCGGGCCCGCAGGGCGAGCCGAAGGCGACGCCCGAGGCCGGCCCGCGGCCCGGCGCCGCCGAGCCGGAGCCCGCCCCCGGCGCGGAGTCCGCGCCCGACGGCACCCCCGAATCCGAATCCGACACCAACGGAGGCGACGCGTGAACGACGTCCTCGACGTCGCGCTGCGACTCATCGTCGTCTTCGCCGTGTTCCTCGTGCTCCCGCTCGTGGTCGGGCAGACCGAGCACAAGGTCATGGCCCACATGCAGGGCCGCCTCGGCCCCATGTACGCCGGCGGTTTCCACGGCTGGGCCCAGCTCGTCGCCGACGGCGTGAAGTTCGCGCAGAAGGAAGACATCGTCCCGGCGGGCGCCGACCGCCGCATCTTCCAGCTCGCCCCCGCCGTCGCCCTGCTCCCGTACCTCCTCGTCCTCGTCGCCATCCCCATCGGCCCCGGCGAGGGCGCCGTCGGCCAGGTCATCGACGCCGGGCTGTTCTTCGTACTCGCCGTCATGGGCGTCGGCGTCCTCGGCAGCCTCATGGCCGGCTGGGCCTCCGCCAACAAGTTCTCCCTGCTCGGCGGCCTGCGCACCGCCGCCCAGCTCCTCGCGTACGAGCTCCCCATGCTGCTCGCCGCCGCCTCCGTCGCGATGGCCGCCGGGACCGTGTCCCTCCCCGGCATCGTCGGCGCCTTCCAGTGGTGGTGGCTCCCCTGGCAGATCACCGGCGCGCTCGTCTTCTTCACCGCCGGCCTCGCCGAACTCCAGCGGCCCCCCTTCGACATGCCCGTCGCCGACTCCGAGATCATCTTCGGCGCGTACACCGAGTACACCGGCCTGCGCTTCGCGCTGTTCCTGCTCGCCGAGTACGCCGGCATCGTCGTCCTCTGCGCCCTCACCACCGTCCTCTTCCTCGGCGGCTGGCACGGCCCGATCGCCGACGGCTGGGTCTGGACGCTCCTCAAGACCGCGGTCCTCGCCTTCGTGGTGATCTGGCTCCGCGTCAGCTACCCCCGCCTTCGCGAGGACCAGCTCCAGAAGCTCGCCTGGACCACACTCATCCCGCTCGCGCTCGCCCAGATCGCGCTCACCGGCATCGTGAAGGTGGCGATCAGCTGATGCCCATCCCCGGATCCGGCCTGGCCAAGGGCCTCGCCGTCACCCTGCGCACGATGACGAAGCGCGCGCACACCGCCCAGTACCCCGAAGTGCAGCCCGAGCTCCCGCCCCGCACCCGCGGGGTCATCGGCCTGTTCGAGGAGAACTGCACGGTCTGCATGCTGTGCGCCCGCGAGTGCCCCGACTGGTGCATCTACATCGACTCCCACAAGGAGACGGTCCCGGCCGCCGCCCCCGGCGGCCGCGAGCGGAGCCGCAACGTCCTCGACCGCTTCGCCATCGACTTCTCCCTCTGCATGTACTGCGGCATCTGCATCGAGGTGTGCCCCTTCGACGCCCTCTTCTGGTCGCCGGAGTTCGAGTACGCGGAGACGGACATCCTCGAACTCACCCACGAGCGCGACAAGCTGCGCGAGTGGATGTGGACCGTCCCGGCCCCGCCCGCGCTGGACCCGGCCGCGGAGGAGCCCAAGGAGATCGCCGCCGCCCGCAAGGCGGTGGAGAAGGCCGAAGCCGCGGCCGCCGCGGCAGCCGCCGCCGCAGCCGCCGAAACCACCGCGCCCACGACGCCCGAGACCGACACCCCCACCACCCCGGAGGGAGACGCGTGACCGATCTGACCCCCGCGGCCACCACCCTGGCCGCCGCGGCGACGGGCCACGGGTTCCTCTCCCCGACCGGCGTCGAGATCGCCTTCGTCCTCGTCGGCCTCGCCACCCTCGGCGCGGCCGCCGTCACCGTCACCACCAAGCAGCTCGTGCACGCCGCCCTCTGGCTGGTCGTCGCCCTCGGCGGCATCGCCGTCGAGTACCTGCTGCTGACCGCCGAGTTCATCGCCTGGGTCCAGGTCCTGATCTACCTCGGATCCGTGGTGGTCCTCCTCCTCTTCGGGCTGATGCTCACCAAGGCCCCCATCGGCCGCTCCCCGGACGCCGACTCGAACAACCGCATGGTCGCCCTCGGCGTCGCCCTCGTCGCGGCCGCGTCCCTCGTCTGGGTCGTCGTCGACGCCTTCCGCACCACCTGGATCGACCTCGACGGCCCCGCCCAGGGTTCGACGAAGGTCTCCGGCGAGATCCTCTTCCAGCACTGGGTGCTGCCCTTCGAAGCGCTCTCCGTCCTCCTCCTCGCGGCCCTGATCGGCGCCATCGTGCTCTCCCGCAGGGACGCCCCCGCCGACGGGTCCGACGACAACACGAAGGGGCAGCAGCGCTGATGCACCTCGCCTACCCCGCCGTGCTCGCGGCGCTCCTCTTCTGCACGGGCCTGTACGGAGTGCTCGCCCGCCGCAACGCCATCCTGGTCCTGATGTCCGTCGAGCTGATGCTCAACGCCGTCAACCTCAACCTGGTGGCCTTCGACGTCTGGCTGCGCGACGCCCTGCACGCCGGCCAGGCCCTCACCCTCTTCACGATCGCCATCGCCGCCGCCGAGATCGGCATCGGCCTCGCGATCGTGCTGATGGTGTACCGCAACCGCGGCACCTCGGACATCGACCGGCTGCGCGACACCGCCGAGGGCCACGAGCCCGCCCCGAACGACCAGCCCGCCCCGAAGAACCAGAGCGAGGTCACCGCGTGAGCACCACGACCCTCGCGGTCCTCGTCCCGCTCCTGCCCTTCCTGGGCGCGGTGGCGGGACTGCTGCTCGGCCGCCGCGCCCCCGGGTTCGTCCGGCCCCTCGCCGTGCTGCCGGTGCTGGCCTCGGCCGTACTGGCCGTGCTCGTCGCCGTCCGCCAGGGCGGCGGCCGGCCGATCACCGCCTCGACCGAGCTGACCCCGACCGGCTCCGTGCCGATCGACCTCTCGCTCTACCTGAACGGCTTCGCCGTCCTCGTCGCCGTGCTGGTCGGCCTCGTCGCCACCTGCGTACAGGTCTACTCGACGGCGTACCTCCGCGAGGACCCGCGCTACCCCTCGTACGCCGCTCTGGTCTCCCTGTTCACCTCCGCCATGCTGCTCGTCGTCTACACCGGCGACCTGATGGTCCTGCTGGTCGGCTGGGAAGTCATGGGCATCTGCTCGTACTTCCTCGTCGGCCACTACTGGGAGACCGAAGCGGCCCGCTCCGCGTCCCTGAAGGCCTTCCTCGTCACCAAGCTGGGCGACGTCCCCTTCCTGATCGGCCTGTTCGCGCTCGCCGCCGACGCCGGCTCCTTCGAGATCCCCAAGGTCCTGGGCACCGTCGCCGCGGGCGGCCTCGACCACCCCACGCTGATCGCCCTGCTGCTGCTCGCCGGAGTCGCGGGCAAGTCCGCGCAGTTCCCGCTGCACACCTGGCTCCCCGACGCCATGGCCGGCCCCACCCCGGTCTCCGCGCTGATCCACGCCGCGACGATGGTCGCCGCCGGTGTCTACTTCGTCGCCCGCCTCCTCCCGGTCTTCGCGGCCTCCGCCGCCGCCCTGGTGGTCATGGCCGTCATGGCGGCCGTCACGATGGTCGGCTCCGGCCTCGCCGCCCTGGCCCAGGACGACATCAAGCGCGTGCTCGCCTACTCCACGATCGGCCAGCTCGGCTACATGACCGGGGCCCTGGCCGTCGGCGACCGCGCCGCCGCCGTCTTCCACCTCCTGTCCCACGGCGTCTTCAAAGCGCTCCTCTTCCTCGGCGCGGGCGTGATCATCCACGCCGCCGGGACGAACTCCCTGGCAGCCATGTCCCGCATGGACGGCCTGGCCAAGCGCATCCCCGACGCCTTCTGGACCATGACGATCGCGCTGCTCGCGCTCGCCGCGATCCCGCCCTTCGCCGGCTTCTTCTCCAAGGAAGCCGTCCTCGTCGCCGCCGAGCACGCCGCCACCGGACACTCGGAGTCCGCTCCCAGCGCCGCCGGCTGGCTCGTCCTCGTCGCCGGCGTGCTGACCGCCCTGCTCACCGCCGCCTACGCCACCCGGCTGTGGCTGATGGCCTTCCGCGGCCGGGGCGCCGCCGCCCCCGAGCACGGCAAGGAGCCCGTCGCCATGACCGGCGTGCTGTGGGTGCTCGCGGTCCCGTCCCTCGGACTCGGCCTCGCCGCCGGCCCGATCGCCGACTGGTTCGACGGCCGGGAGCTCACCCCGACGCTGACCACCTCCGTCCTCGGCACCGGAGCCGCCGTCGTCGGCGCGGTCCTGACCTACGCCCTGTGGCAGCGGGCCACCGCGAAGGCCGCCACGGCTCCCGCCGCGGCCGGACCCGCCCCCGGCGCCACCGCGGGCGCGACCGAGCAGCCCGCCGCCGTGGCCGCCGGGGTGTCCGCGGCCACCGCGGCCGCCGAATCCGCGGCCGAGACCCCCGAGGTCGCGGAGGTCACCCACGAGCACCCCGTCGTCCCGGCGGGTCCCGCCCCAGACCCCGGCCGGGCCCTCCTGGGCCCGCTGCACCGCCACGCGGCCGACGGCTTCCACCTCGACGCCGTCTACGACCGGCTGTTCGTCCGCCCCGTCCGCGCCGCCGCGAGCCTCGTCCGCTTCCTCGACCGCGAGGTCGTGGACACGTACGTCAGCGGCGCGGGCGCCGGCCCCCGGCTGCTCGGCAGCCTCGTACGCCGGGCCCAGACCGGCAACGTACAGAGCTACCTGAGCGCCCTGCTCGCCGGCGCCGTGGTCCTGGCGATCGCCACCGCCGTCCTCGCCAACGTCAACGCCGGATCGTGAGCCGTGAGTCAGCCGTGATTGATATCAGCCCGTCCGTGATGCAGTTCCTTCTGGCGTTCGTCGTGGCCGCACCGCTCCTCGGCGCGGCCGCGGCCCTCCTGCCCGCCCCGCCCGGACTCAAGGGCAAGAGCCCCGAACAGGCCGTGCTGCGCCACGGCGTGACCGTGACCGGCGTGATCCTCGCCGCGGCCATCGCCCTCGCCCTGGGCTTCGACCACGACACCCCGGCCCGCTTCCAGGCGACCACGGACATCAGCTGGATCCAGGCGCTGAACGTCCGGATCCACCTCGGCGTCGACGGCATCTCGCTCCCCCTCCTCCTGATGACCGCGCTGCTGTTCTTCCTCTGCGCGCTCTACAGCTACTTCAAGCTCCCCGAAGGCCCCTCCCCGAAGGCCTTCGTCGCCCTGCTCCTGGTCCTCGAATCCGGCACCCTCGCGACCTTCGCCGTCCTCGACCTGCTGCTGTTCTTCCTCGCCTTCGAGATGGTCCTCATCCCGATGTACTTCCTCATCGCCCGCTGGGGCGGTGCTCAGCGGCAGGCAGCCGCCTGGAAGTTCATCCTCTACACCCTCCTCGGCTCCGTGGTCATGCTGCTCGGCCTGCTGCTCATCGGTGTGACGAGCGGCACATTCGACATGGTGGCACTCGCCTCTGACAACGGCCGCGAACTGAGCCACACCACCCAGCTCCTGGCCGTCCTCACCATCGGCCTCGGCCTCGCCGTGAAGACCCCGATGTGGCCGCTGCACAGCTGGCTGCCCGACGCCCACACGGCCGCCCCCACCGTCGGATCCGTCCTGCTGGCCGGCGTCCTGCTCAAGATGGGCACCTACGGGTTCGTCCGCATCCTGCTGCCCGTCACCCCCGACGGCATGGCGACCTTCGCCCCCTACCTGGGCGCCTTCGCCGCCGTCGGCATCGTCTACGGGTCCCTCGCCTGCCTCTCGCTCGCCCGCAAGGGCAACAAGGGCGACCTCAAGCGCCTCATCGCGTACTCCTCCGTCGGCCACATGGGCTTCGTCCTCCTCGGCATCGCCTCCATGACCCCCACCGGCGTCAACGGCGCGCTGTTCGCGAACATCGCCCACGGCCTGATCACCGGCCTCCTCTTCTTCCTGGTCGGCGCCCTCAAGGACCGCTACGGCACCGCCGACCTCGACACCCTCGCCGGAGCCACCGGGGCCGCCCTCTACGGCCGCGCCCCCCGCCTCGGCGCCTTCCTCGCCTTCGCCGCCGTCGCCTCCCTCGGACTGCCCGGCCTGGCCGGCTTCTGGGGCGAGATGCTGGCCCTGTTCGGCGCGTTCGACCCGGCGGAGGGCCTCTCCCGGCCCGCCTTCCTCACGTACATGGCCTTCGGCGCGTTCGGGACCCTGCTCACCGCCGCCTACCTGCTGATCGTCGTACGGCGCGTCTGCATGGGCGACCCCCATGCCCGGCCCGAGCACACGGCCGTGGCCGGGTCCGTGGTCGGGTCCGGGTCCGGGTCCGGCGCAGGCACCGGACCCGCGCTCGAACTCGCCGACATCCAGCGCTACGAGTTCGCCGCCTGGACCCCGCTCGTGGCCCTCACCGTCCTCGCCGGCCTGTGGCCCGCCGTCCTCCTCGGCCTCACCGACCCGGCCGTCCAGAAGCTCCTCGCAGGAGGCAACGCATGACGGCCCTGACGGCCTCCGTTCTGTCCGCCCCGCCGGCGGCCCCGGCCGCCGGGACGACGAGCCTCGTCCAGAGCGTCGACTGGCTCGCGATCACCCCCGTGGTCCTGCCCGCCGCCGTCGCCCTGATCGTCCTGGTCGCCGACCTCTTCGTACCGGAGCGGCGCAAGCCGCTGCTCGGCTGGCTCTCCGTCGCCGGCCTCGCCGCCGCGACCGCTGCCCTGCTGCCGCTGCGCGCCGGCGACCGCGCCACCTTCTGCCTCACCACCGACCCCGGCGCGTGCAGCTACACCGCCGACCACTTCACGCTCGTCATCCAGTTCCTGGTACTGGCCGGCGCCCTCGTCACCGCCCTGCTGTCGGTCACCGCCGTCCGCGACGCGCGCATGCCGGCCGGCGAGTATTGGTTCCTGCTGCTGTCCTCCGCCGCCGGCGCCGCCCTGCTGCCCGCCTCCCGCGACCTCGCCACCCTGATCGTCGCCCTCGAAGTCGCCTCGCTGCCCGCCTTCGCCCTCGTCGGCATGCGCCGCGGCGACCGCCTCTCCTCCGAGGCCGCCCTCAAGTTCTTCCTGTCCTCCGTCACCGCCACCGCCGTGTCGCTGATGGGCGTCAGCTTCGTCTACGCCGCCACCGGCTCCCTGCACCTCACGCAGATCGCCGACCGGCTCGAAGACGTCCCCGGGCAGCTCGACACCCTCGCCATGGCCGGCGTCGCGCTCACCCTCGTCGGCTTCGCCTTCAAGACCGCGGCCGTCCCCTTCCACTTCTGGGTCCCCGACACCTACGTCGGCGCGCCGCTGCCCATCGCGGGCTACCTCTCCGTGGTCGGCAAGGCCGTCGGCTTCACCGGCCTCATCCTCGTCACGGTGATCGCCTTCCCCGCGTACTCCGACGTCTGGGGCCCGGCCCTCGCCGTCCTCGCCGCGCTCACCATGACGATCGGCAACGCCGCCGCCCTGCGCCAGCGCGCGGACCGGCCGAACAGCGCCGTACGGCTGCTCGCCTGGTCCTCCGTCGGCCAGGCCGGCTACCTGCTCGTCCCGATCGCCGCCGCCGCGTACTCCGGGCGCGACCAGATCGGCTCCACCGTCGCGTACGCCCTCATGTACGCCGCCGTGAACCTCGGCGCCTTCGCCGTGGCCGCCCTCGTCGGCCGTACGAAGCCGCTCCACCGGATCAGCGACTACCGCGGGCTGTACGCCGAGCGCCCGCTGGCCGCCCTCTCGCTGGCCTTCTTCCTGCTCTGCCTGGCCGGCCTGCCGCCGGGCATCATCGGGCTGTTCGCCAAGGTCACCGTCTTCCGGTCCGCGGTCGACGCGGGCCTGGGCTGGCTCGCCGTGGTCATGGCGGTCAACGTCGTCATCGCCCTGTACTACTACCTGCGCTGGACGGCGCTGCTCTTCCGCGCTCCGGAGACCGCCGCCGAAGGCGCCCGCACGAAGGCCCCGTGGCCGGTCACCGCCGCGATCGCGGTCACCGCGGTCACCGCCGTGGTGCTGTCGGCCGCCCCGCAGCTGGTCCTGCGCTTCGCGGCGGGCAGCCTGTTCCCGCAGTAGGCCCGCGGGCCCGCAGCAGCCCCGTGGCGCGGCGCGGCCCGTGCGCCGGTGAGCCCGTGCGCCGTGACCCGTACGGCCCAGCGCCCGCCCCGCCCCCGCCGTACCCCGGCCGCCCGGGTCTCCCGGGCGGCCGGCCCGCCGTGCCCCGGGAACCAGGCGCGCTCACCTCGCGTTGAGCAGGGAGGGAGGGTCCACTGGACCGTAGACCCTCAGATCCAGGACGGGGCTCCCCTGCCGCACCATTTGGAGGGCGTACCGTGCACCGCCGGCACAACGGGCTGAAGACCGCCGTACTCCTCGGCGGGCTGTCCGCACTCATCATCCTCATCGGAAGCTTCTTCGGGCGGGGCGGCCTGATCATCGCCGTCCTCGTCGCCCTGGGGACGAACGCGTACGCGTACTGGAACAGCGACAAGCTGGCTCTACGCGCGATGCGCGCCCGCCCCGTCAGCGAGTTCGAGGCCCCGCAGCTCTACCGCATGGTGCGCGAGCTCTCCACGTCCGCACGCCAGCCCATGCCCCGGCTCTACATCTCGCCGACCGAGGCGCCCAACGCGTTCGCCACCGGCCGCAACCCGCGCAACGCCGCCGTCTGCTGCACCGAGGGCATCCTGCGCATCCTCGACGAGCGCGAGCTGCGCGGGGTGATCGGCCACGAGCTGAGCCACGTCTACAACCGCGACATCCTGATCTCCTCCGTCGCCGGAGCCCTCGCCTCCGTCATCATGTTCCTGGTGAATTTCGCCTGGCTGATCCCGGTCGGCCGGTCCAACGACGACGAGGGGCCCGGCATCATCGGCATGCTGCTGATCATGATCCTGGGGCCGCTGGCCGCCAGCGTGATCCAGCTGGCCATCAGCCGCTCGCGGGAGTACGAGGCGGACGCGTCCGGCGCCCAGCTCACCGGCGACCCGCTCGCCCTGGCCAGCGCCCTGCGCAAGCTCGACGCCGGCGTCAAGCAGCTGCCGCTGCCGCCCGAGCCCAGGCTGGAGACCGCGAGCCACATGATGATCGCCAACCCGTTCCGCCCGGGACAGGGCCTTTCTAAGATGTTCTCGACGCACCCTCCGATGGCCGAGCGCATCGCCCGGCTCGAACAGATGGCAGGACGTAGCCAATGAAGACCATCCTGAACATCATCTGGCTCGTTCTCAGCGGCGTCTGGCTGTTCCTGGGCTACTGCCTCGCGGGCGTGCTCCTGTGCATCACCATCATCGGCATCCCGTTCGGCATCGCGTCCTTCCGCATCGCCCTGTACGCCCTGTGGCCCTTCGGCTACACCACGGTCGAGCGCCACGACGCGGGCGCGGGGTCCTGCGTCGGCAACGTGCTGTGGCTGGTCCTGGCGGGCTGGTGGCTGGCCCTCGGCCACATCGTCACGGGCATCGCCCTGTGCGTGACGATCATCGGCATCCCGTTCGGCATCGCCAACTTCAAGATGGTCCCGCTGTCCCTGCTCCCGCTGGGCCGTGAGATCGTCCCGACCGACGCGCCGTTCGCGTCCCGGTAGGCGGCAGGGCGGCGCAGGAACTCGGGCAGAACTCACGGGCAGAACTCACGGGCAGGAAGAACCAGTGTTGGGTGCGAGCACGGTCACGACCCTCTCGGTCATCGTGCCGATGTACAACGAGGAAGAGGCCCTCCCCGCCCTGGTGAGCTGCCTGCGCCCGGTGCTCGACGAGACCGGCGTCCCGTACGAGGTCCTCGCGGTCGACGACGGAAGCACCGACCGGACCGCCGAACTCCTGGAGAAGTTCCGGACGGACTGGCCCGAGCTCCGCGTCGTCCGGCTGCGCGGCAACTCCGGCCACCAGGCCGCCCTGCGCGCCGGGCTGCACAGCTCGGTCGGGGCGTACGTGGCCAGCATCGACGCCGACCTCCAGGATCCGCCGGAGAAGATCCCGGAGATGCTGGACCTGGCCCGGTCCGAGAACCTCGACATCGTCTACGGCGTCCGCTCCGACCGCAGCACCGACACCGGCTTCAAGCGCCGCACCGCCGCCGCCTACTACTGGCTGATGCGCCGCATGGTCGGCAAGCAGGTGCCCGCGCAGGCCGGGGACTTCCGGCTGCTCAGCCGCGAGGCGGTGGAGGCCCTCAAGTCCCTGCCCGACCAGCACCAGGTCTACCGGCTGCTGGTGCCGTGGCTCGGTTTCCCGAGCGGGCAGGTGGCGTACCGCCGGGGCGAGCGGGTGGCGGGCGAGACCAAGTACCCGCTGAGCAAGATGATCCGCCTCGCCGTGGACGGCATCACCAACTTCTCGGCCGCGCCGCTGCGGCTGGCGACCTGGCTCGGCGTCATCAGCTTCGTCACCTGCTTCGTGATGATCGCCTGGACCCTCGTGGTCTTCCTGCTCGGCAAGACCGTGCCCGGCTGGAGCTCGCTGTTCGTCGCCATGCTGTTCCTCGGCGGTGTGCAGCTGATCTGCGTGGGGCTGCTCGGCGAGTACATCGGCCGGATCTACACCGCGGTGCAGCGCCGGCCCACGTACTTCATCGGGTACGACTCGGCGCGGGACGACGACGCGGGCAAGGGCCCCGGGCGGAACGGGAACTGACGACGGCTCTGCGGGCATGTGCGCAGGTCGGGGCGATTGTCAGTGACGTAGGTCACGATGAATGCATGGACGGGACCGAGCAGTTGACGCAGCGGGAGATACCCGGGCGGGCGTTCACGCCGCGCGCGTGAACCCCGCACGCACCCCGTAGGCCACCGCGCCCAGCGCCAGCACGACCGCCCCCGCGACCGCCGACGCGGCCGGCAGCGCGCAGGCCAGGACGACACAGCCGGACAGCCCGACCGCTGCCACGGCCCGGCCCTTGACAGCTGAATCGAGAGTCCACGCCGAAGCGTTCGCGATCGCGTAGTAGGCCAGCACCCCGAAGGACGAGAAACCGATCGCGCCCCGCAGATCGGTGGTCGCCGCGAGCACCGCGACCACCGCACCCACGGCGAGCTCCGCATGGTGCGGCACCTGATGCCGGGGATGTACGGCGGCCAGCGCGCGGGGGAGATGGCCGTCCCGGGCCATCGCCAGGGTGGTCCGCGACACCCCGAGCACCAGGGCCAGCAGCGAGCCCAGCGCCGCCAGGGCCGCCCCGACCCGGACCACGGGGGTCAGTCCGGGCAGGCCGGCCGCCCGTACCGCGTCGGCCAGCGGGGCCGGCGAAGCCGCCAGGGCCCCGGCGCCCAGCACCGACAGCGCCGCCACCGCCACCGCGGCGTACACGAGCAGGGCGATCCCCAGGGCGAGGGGCACCGCCCGCGGGATCGTGCGCTCCGGATCACGCACCTCCTCGCCCAGGGTGGTGATCCGGGCGTACCCCGCGAAGGCGAAGAACAGCAGCCCGGCCGCCTGGAGCAGACCGCCGGCGCCGCCCCCGCCCAGGCCGCCGAGCCGTCCCGCGTCCGCCGCGCCGGACGTCAGGCACACCACCACGACCCCGGCCAGCACGGCCAGCACCACCGCCACGATCACCCGGGCGATCCGGGCGGACTTCTGCACGCCGCCGTAGCTCGCGGCGGTCAGCGCCACCACCGCGGCGACGGCCACGGCATGCTGCTGCCCCGGCCACACGTACGCCCCCACGGTGAGCGCCATCGCCGCGCAGGAGGCGGTCTTGCCGATGACGAAGCCCCAGCCGGCCAGGTATCCCCAGAACGGCCCGAGCCGTTCCCGCCCGTACACGTAGGTCCCGCCGGAGGCCGGATAGCGGGCGGCCAGCCGCGCCGAGGAGTGCGCGTTGCAGTAGGCGATCAGGGCCGCCACCGCCAGGGCCGCGAGCAGCGCGCCGCCCGCGGGCCCCGCCGCGCCCGCGGCCGGGGCGAGCGCGGCGAAGATGCCCGCCCCGACCATGGCGCCCAGCCCGACGACGACGGCGTCGAAGACCCCCAGCGTGCGTTTCAACTCGTTGTCCACGGGCGGAGGGTAACCGCGCTAGATGACGCCTTCGCGGCCGGTCAGCGGCGTCCGGTTCTGCTCCCAGCCGTTGAGGGCCGTCAGGCAGGCGTGATCGAGGTGGCGCAGCCCGCTCAGGTCGAGGCGTACGGGGTGTCCGGCGGGCAGCGCGTCCAGGTCGTCGAGCAGCTTCGGCAGCCGCAGGAAGCTGGCGCTCCCCAGGACCTGGACGTGGAGCTCCCCGCCCTCCCACACCTCCTCGATGTGCACGTGGGAGGTCTCCCAGGCCGCCTTGACCACGGCGAGCCCCAGGCCGATCAGCACCCCTTCGAAGAGGTTGGTGGCCACGACCGAGGCGGCCGTCGCCACCAGCACCACCGCCTCGCCCCGGTGCGTACGCCACAGGCCGGCGACGGCCCGGGCCGGCAGCAGCTTCCATCCGGCGTGCAGCAGCACCCCGGCCAGCGCGGCGAGCGGCACGATCTGGAGCAGCTGGGGGAGCGCGACGGCGAACAGCAGCAGCCAGCCGCCGTGCATGACCCGGGAGGCCCGGGTGCGGGCCCCGGCCTCCACGTTGGCCGCGCTGCGCACGATCACGGCCGTCATCGGCAGCGCCCCGAGCAGTCCGCAGACGGTGTTGCCGACGCCCTGTGCCACGAGTTCCCGGTCGTAGTGGGTCCGCGGCCCGTCGTGCATCCGGTCGACGGCGGCCGCACTGAACAGCGTCTCGGCGGAGGCGATCAGCGTCAGGGCGATCACGGTGCCGAGCGCCCCGGCGGAGGCCAGCAGCCCGAAGTCCGCCCAGCCGGGCGGGGCGATGGCCCCCAGGACGCCGGTCACCGTCACCTTCTCGACGGGCAGCCGCAGCATCACCGACACGGCGGTGGCGGCCGCCACCCCGACGAGCGCGCCCGGTACGAGCCGCAGCCGGGCCGGCATCCGGCGCCAGGCCACGAGGACGGCGATGGTCCCGGCCCCGAGGGCCACGGCGGCCCAGTCGGCCTCGGCGGCGAGCGCCGGCACCGCGGCGAGCTTCTCCAGGGTCGCGCCGGGGGCCGGTACGCCGCCCAGGGCGTACAGCTGCCCCGCGATCAGCACGAGTCCGATCCCGGCGAGCATCCCGTGCACGACGGCCACGGAGATCGCCCGGAACCACCGGCCGAGCCGCAGCGCCCCCATGCACAGTTGCAGCACCCCGGCGGCCAGCACCAGGACCCCCAGGGCGCGGGCCCCGTGCGTGTGCACCGCCTCGTAGACGAGCACCGTCAGCCCGGCCGCCGGCCCGCTCACCTGGAGCGAGCTGCCCGGGAACCAGCCGGTGACCAGGCCGCCCACCACCCCGGTCACGATCCCCAGCTCCGCGGGCACGCCGGAGGCGACGGCCACGCCCACGCACAGCGGCAGCGCGACGAGGGCGACGACGACGGACGCCCCGAAGTCTTCGCGAAACGTGCCGACCTCAGGCATCCGTGTCCCTCCCCTGCCCCGCGGTGATGAATACCGCCAGGTTGGCGGGCGCGGGCACGGTTGCCCAAGTGCTCATTGGGGGCCACTGAGGCGCACGCGCCGCGCACGCCGGGCACATGATCCGCACGCCCCCGAGAAAGTCGAGCCCCGGGGAAACAGCCGCGGCCCGCCGGTCCGAGGAGGACCGCCGGGCCGCCGGACGGCAGGTGGGAGACCGCGATCAGCGGTAGTTCACGAACTGGATCGCGAAGTCGAGGTCCTTGCCCTTGAGGAGGGCCTGGATGGCCTGGAGGTCGTCACGGCTCTTGGAGCTGACGCGCAGCTCCTCGCCCTGGACCTGGGCCTTGACGCCCTTGGGACCCTCGTCCCGGATGATCTTCGCGACCTTCTTGGCGTTCTCCTGGGAGATGCCCTCCTCGATCGAGGCGAAGATCTTGTACTCCTTGCCGGACAGCTGCGGCTCGCCGGCGTCGAGCGCCTTCAGCGAGATCCCGCGCTTGACCAGCTTGGTCTCGAACACGTCGAGGACGGCCTTGACGCGCTCCTCGGAGTTCGCCTCCATCAGGATCTTCTCGCCGGACCAGGCGATGGTGGCGCCGGTGCCCTTGAAGTCGTAGCGCTGCGAGAGTTCCTTGGCGGCCTGGTTGAGGGCGTTGTCGACCTCCTGCCGCTCGACCTTCGAGACGATGTCGAAACTGGAGTCGGCCATGTGCTGTGGCTCCTTGAAGTCGGCTGTCATTGCCCCGGAGGGCGCGGCCGGACATCCCCGGCCCACTGGCAAAGCCTAGCCACCGCACCCGCCCCCGGTGCTGATCAATCCGGTGGCGAAGCACCCCCGAGCATCAGGTATCGTTTACGTCGTTGCCAGGGAGCACCGCCGCGAGGCGGAAAAATGGCAGCGATCATGGCGGTGTGCCCGAGTGGCCAAAGGGAGCAGACTGTAAATCTGCCGGCTCAGCCTACCCAGGTTCGAACCCTGGCGCCGCCACGCGATGTGAGACCCCCGTTACTGCGGAAACGCAGTGGCGGGGGTCTCCTCGTATGGCCCAACGATCCGGCCGACCGCATCGTCCGGGTCTCCTGTTCGTTCTCCGGACGTGAACTTCATTTCTGACACGCGCGGGAGGGTGGGCGGCGGCGTGCTCCTCGCCCTCCTCGGAGCCGGGATCCCGGCCCTGGTCGGGGCGGCACTGCACAGCCATGTGGGCGAGCCCTACCAGGAGACCACCCTCTACTTCGGCACCGAGCGCCCCGGCCGGGCCTCCGTCGCGGAGCAGGAGTTCATGGGCTTCCTGGACCGGGAGATCACCCCCGCCTTCCCCGAGGGGCTCACGATCCTCGACGGGCACGGCCAGTGGCAGCGGGCCGGAAAGGTCATCCGCGAGACCTCGTACGAGGTGGTGCTGCTCTACCCGGAGAAGGAGGCCGAGGAGCGCAGCGCGCGCATCGAGCGGATCCGGCAGGCCTATGAGGACCAGTACCAGCAGGACTCCGTCGGGCGCTCCGACGACAAGGTGACCGCCGAGTTCTGAACCTCAGTTGCCCGCGACGGCCTTGACGGCCACCGAGACCGGGGTCGATCCCTCGGTCAGCTCCAGCGTCAGTCCGGCCGTCGCCGGGGTTTCGACCAGCTCCGCCAGCACGGCCGCCACGTCGTCGCGCGGAACCGCCCCGCGGCCCGTCCGCGCCTCCAGCCGCACCTGCCCGTTCCCGGGGTCGTCGGTCAGCCGGCCGGGCCGCAGGACCGTCCACTCCAGGCCCAGCCGCGTCCGTACGTGGTCGTCCGCCTCGCCCTTCGCCCGCAGGTAGACGTCGAAGACCTCGTCGCCCCCGTGGTGCGCGTCCGCGCCCATCGAAGAGACCATCAGGAAGCGCCGTACCCGCGCCCGTTCGGCCGCGTCCGCGAACAGCACCGCCGCGCCCCGGTCCACGCTGTCCTTGCGGGCCACGCCGCTGCCGGGGCCCGCGCCGGCCGCGAACACCGCGACGTCCGCGCCCTGCAGAATGCCCGCCACATGCTCGACCGAAGCCGACTCCAAGTCGCAGAGCACCGGTTCGGCGCCCGCCTCCCGCAGGTCGTCGCCCTGCGCCGGGTCGCGGATGATGCCCGCGACCTCGTACCCGCGCGCGGCGAGCAGCTGCTCCAGCCGCAGCGCGATCTGACCGTGTCCACCCGCGATGACGATGCGCATGCCCCGACCGTACGACGAGCCGGGCGCCCCCGCCCGCGAAAGTCTCCGCCGCCGGGCCGGCGGAGGTTCAGGGACCGGACTCCGTACGGCCCTGCCGGGGCAGGTCCAGGGCCACCGCGACCGCCGAGTCGCAGTACTCCCGTACGGCACTCGTCCGGGCTACCACCCGGCCGCGGTGGATCACGATCCGGCTGTACGCCAGGGACAGCACGCCCGCGATCCGGTCCCCCCGTACGGCCAGCAGCTCTGCCGGGAAGCCGGCCTCCACCCGGACCTCCGGCAGGCCCATGGCCTCCCGGGCGGCGCCGCTGACCGACGCGTAGGCCTCCGGCGCCCGCAGCCCGCCCTGGGAGGCCAGCAGGAACGCCGCCTCCAGCGGGTCGCCGCGGCCGACCGGGTTCCCGGCGTCCCGCAGCGCCCCGCTGCCGGCCGCGACCCGGACCCCGGCGGCGCGCAGCAGCCGTACGGGCGCGGTGCGCAGGCCGCGCCGCTCCAGGGCCGCGCAGTCGCCCTGGGGCAGGCAGGTCACCCGTACGCCGGCCGCGGCCAGCTGATCGGCGGCCCGGTGCGCCACGTCCAGCGGGAGCCGTGACAGACCGCCGCAGGGGCCGATCGTCACCCCCGGGCGCAGTCCGCCGGCCATCGCGGCGAGCCGGGCCAGGCGGCCGGGATCGTCACCGTCCGTGTGCAGGTCGACGGGGCAGCCGTGCTCGGCGGCGAGTTCCAGGACGGCTTCGAGGAAGCCCGTCGGGTCGGGGTCCAGGTCCGGGCAGCCGCCGATGACGGAGGCGCCCATCTTGACGGCGTCCCGCAGCATGGCGAGCCCGTCGGCGCCGGCCGCGCCGGTGAGGAGGCGGGGAACGGCGACGGTGGTCAGGTCGGTGAGCCCGCGCAGCGAGCGGCGGGCCTGGAGCACGGCCTCCATGGGGCCGAGCCCGTGCACGTCGCCGATCCGGACGTGGGAGCGCACGGCCGTGGCGCCGTGCCCGAGCTGGAGCAGGGCGGCCTCGGTGGCCCGGCGCTGCACCTCGTCGGGGGTGTACGAGACGGGACCCTCGCCGTCGGCGGTCAGGGCGGTGTCCCCGTGGGCGTGCGGCTCGGCGGGGGCGGGGAGCAGCAGGTAGCCGCGGAGGTCGACCCGGGCGAGCGACGGGGAGGGCAGGCTGCCCGCGGTGCCGACGGCCTGGATCCGGCCGCCGCCGAGCCGGACGTCGACCGTACGGCCGTCCGTGAGGCGGGCCCCGGCGAGCAGGAGCGTGGTGGACTCGGCGGCGGCCGCGTTCGCGTGGCCGGGCGGGCGCTGAGGCCCGTGGCCGCCGCCGCCCTCGCCGCGGCCGTTGCGCGGGGAGTGGGGCGGCTGCTGCGGCTGGCTGTCGGACATCGCGCTCCTGCGGTGGCTCGGGCGGTTCCTGGGCCGAGTGGCCGCGGCCCGCGGCCCAAGATCACGCAGCGTGCTCAGAGCCTAGGGCGCGGGGGTCCCCGCTTCGCGGAGGAGCGCAATAGTCGTACCGGTGTGGTGCCTGCGCGCCGGGGCGGCCGCGTGTGCGCCCGGCGCGGGCGGGTGCTTCCTCGCCGCGGGTGTTTCCTCGTCCGGGATCGGGCTGCTCGGCGTGCCCGGAGTGCCTCGCGGGGTGTCTGGGATTGTGAGCCCGGACACAATCTGCCCCGAAATGGGCCTCGGTGACGCTCGGGGGCCGATCGGGAAAGCCTTGGCCGCCCCCTCGGAGGCCAGTCCCCGCAAAGGATTTGGGCGATGGGCGGGCAACCGTGTAATGTCTTCATCGCTCGCCCCAATAGCTCAGTCGGTAGAGCGTCTCCATGGTAAGGAGAAGGTCTGCGGTTCGATTCCGCATTGGGGCTCTGGTGAGAGAGGTTCCCCACCCTCGGGTGGGGAGCTGATCACATCAAAGCGGCGTAGCTCAGTCGGTAGAGCAAGCGGCTCATAATCGCTGTGTCACCGGTTCAAGTCCGGTCGCCGCTACCCACAGTAGCCGATTGCGGGGTCGGTCTCCCGATCGGCTACTCTTTTATGCGTTCATCCGTCCCATAGTCCGTCAAGGAGCACTCACGTGGCTGCCACCGACGTCCGCCCGAAGATCACGCTGGCCTGCGTGGAGTGCAAGGAGCGGAACTACATCACCAAGAAGAACCGGCGTAACAACCCGGACCGCATGGAGATGAAGAAGCACTGCCCGCGCTGCAACTCGCACACCGCGCACCGCGAGACCCGCTGACCCCAGCGAAGTCTCGGAATACAGGCACCGTCATGAGGTCGTCCCCTTCATCGGGGGGCGGCCTCGTGTCGTTTCCGTGATCGTCGGTCTTTGATCGTTTCCGCATGTGACCGACTTTTTCCAACAGGAGGTAGGGAGCCATGGCGCTCGACCAGTCCTTCGTGGGTCGGAGCTACCCGCCCACCGATCCGTACGAGGTCGGCCGGGAGAAGATCCGCGAATTCGCGGTTGCGGTGGGTGACGAAAATCCCGTCTACACCGACCCCGATGTCGCCAAGGCGTTCGGTCACCTGGACGTGATCGCCCCGCCGACTTTCGTGTTCGCGATCACATTCGCGGCCGCGGGCCAGGTCGTGCAGGACCCGCAGCTGGGTCTGGACTACAGCCGCGTCGTGCACGGCGACCAGAAGTTCGCGTACGCGCGGCCCGTGCGGGCCGGTGACCGGCTTTCGGTGACCTCCACGATCGAGGCCGTGAAGTCGATGGCCGGCAACGACATCATCGACATCCGCGGTGAGGTCCACGACGAGACCGGCGAGCACGTGGTGACGGCGTGGACGAAGCTCGTCTCCCGCGCCCCCGAGGAGGCCTGAGATGACCGCGCAGATCAAGTACGCCGACGTCGAGGTCGGCACCGAGCTGCCGGCGGGATCCTTCCCCGTGACGCGCGCCACACTGGTGCGGTACGCGGGCGCCTCGGGCGACTTCAACCCGATCCACTGGAACGAGAAGTTCGCCGTGGAGGTCGGGCTGCCGGACGTGATCGCGCACGGCATGTTCACGATGGCCGAGGCGATCCGCGTGGTCACCGACTGGGTCGGCGACCCGGGTGCGATCGTCGAGTACGGGGTCCGCTTCACGAAGCCGGTCGTCGTCCCGAACGACGGGACGGGCGCGCTGATCGAGGTCACGGCCAAGGTCGCGGCGAAGCTGGACGACAACCGCGTACGGGTGGACCTGACGGCGATGAGCGCGGGTCAGAAGGTCCTGGGCATGTCCCGGGCCCTGGTGACGCTGGCCTGAGGGGTGACCCTGGCCTGAGGGCGCCCTGCCCTGAGGGCGCCCTGGCCTGGGGGCGCCCTGGCCTGGGGGCGCCCTGGCCTGAGGGCGACCCTGGCCTCAGCCCCCGCGCGCGCCGAGCCGAGTGCCGAGCGGGGCGGATCCCGCTCGGGCTCGCTCAGCGCGTGCCGATGCCGTGGGCGGTGCCCCCGGCGACGGCCCGGAGTTTGTCGGGGTTGGCGACGTTGTGGATCGCGGAGATGCGGCCGTCGGCGCCGAAGTCGAAGGTGACCGTGGCGACCACGCGGTCCGGTCCGCTGAACACCATGCCCGGGCCGCCGTTGATCTCGACGAGCTCGGCCCTCATGTCGGCGGGGCCGATGCCCTGGTACGTGACCGTACCGATGGCGGCGAACCAGGCGGCCACCGTCTGCGCGCCCACGACCGGACGCATGGCCTGACGGACCTTGCCGCCGCCGTCCGTCCACAAGGTGACGTCCGGGGACAGCACTTCCATCAGGGCGTTGACGTCCCCGCCGGTCGTGGCGGCGAAGAACCGTTCGGTGACCTCGCGCTGCCGCGTCCGGTCGGCGGCGAAACGCGGCCGGCGGGCCCGTACGTGCTCGCGGGCCCGGTGCGCGGCCTGCCGCACCGCCGCTTCGGAGCGTTCCAGCGTCTCCGCGATCTCGGCGTGGCTGAAGTCGAAGACCTCCTTCAGCACGAACACCGCGCGCTCCAGCGGACTGAGCGTCTCCAGTACGACGAGCACGGCCATCGACACCGACTCGGCGTCCATGACGGTCTCGGCGGTGTCGCCCGTGGTGAGGATGGGCTCGGGGAGCCACGGACCGACGTAGGTCTCGCGCTGGTGCCGGGTGGACCGCAGCCGTGCCAGCGCCACGTTCGACACGATCCGCGTCAGGTACGCCTTGGGCTCGGCCACCTGGGAGCGGTCGGCGGCCGACCACTTGATCCAGGCGTCCTGGACCGCGTCCTCCGCGTCGGCCGCGGTGCCCAGGATGCGGTAGGCCACGGAGAACAGCAGGTTCCGGTGCCGGTGGAACACCTGCTGGTCGGCGTCGGTGTCGGTGGCGGTGGCGGTGGCGGTGTCCACGTCGGCGGACCGGCCCGTCATCGGAGCGCCCCGTTCCGGGTGAAGCGGCCGCCTCGCGGCCAAACGGCCCCCGAGGCCGGCATCTTCTTCATACGGCCGTACGTCGGCCAGGGTGCGGCAGTCACCGTCTCCTTATACCGGGCCGCTGCGCGGCCGGTCAGGTACATGCGGCGCGGGCTGTCGTCGGGGCGGGTGAACTGCACCACGGCATCGTGGCGCCCCAGGCTCACGGGCGTGTGGTAGTAGCCGAAGCGGAACGGCCGGGGCCGCTTGCCCTTCAGCGCGCGGACGATCGACACCGCGGCGTGCACACCGGTCGGCATGCCGCCCTGGCAGGTGCCGTGCATGACGCCGTAGCCCTGGCGGATCGCGGCCGCGTCGCCCACGGCGTACACCTCCGGGTGCGACACCGACCGCAGCGCGGCGTCGGTGACGATGCGGCCGTGCTCGTCGACGGCCAGCCCGGCGGCGGCCGCCAGCGCCGGCACCCGCGTACCGCTGGTCCACAGCACCGCGTCGGCGGGGACGCTCTCGCCCCCGGCCAGTACGACCCCGTCGGGCAGCACCTCCACCACCTCGACCCCGCTGCGCACCGCCACGCCCAGGCGGTCGAGCGCGGCCCGCAGATAGGCCCCGGCCTTCGGGGTCATGGCGGCGCCGGGTTCCTGCCGGCCGAGCAGGACGACGTTCAGCTCCGGGTACCGCTCGGCGATCTCCGCGGCGGACTCGACGCCGGTCAGCCCGCTGCCGCCGACGACCACCGTGCCGCCGGCGAGCCGCGTCAGCCGGTCGGCCAGTACCTCGGCGTCCTCGGCGCTGTTCAGGGTGTGGGCGTGTTCCGCGGCGCCCGGTACCGCCGCCAGGTCGGCCACACTGCCCAGCCCGTACACCAGGGTGTCGTAGTGCAGGACCCGGTCGTCGTCGATCCGGACCGTCCGCGCGTCCGCGTCCACCGCCGTCACCCAGCCGCGGACGAACCGCGCGCCCGTACCCTCCAGCAGTTCCGGGATGCTCAGCCCGGCGAGCTGCTGCCCGGTGGCCGTCATGTGCAGCCGCAGCCGCTCGGTGAATCGTTCCTGCGCGTTCACCAGGGTCACCTCCACGTCCTCGCGCCGCCCCACCCGGGCGCCGAGCTGGATGGCCGCGGACATCCCCGCGTACCCCGCCCCCAGGACCAGGACGCGGTGGGTGGTGGTGGCCGTGCCGTCCGCTCCGTGCCGTGCGCTCATCGTTTCGCCTTCCTCCACTGGGTGTTGACGACCACGAGATGCAAGCTGCCGCCCGGTTCGTGACACGGGCCCGGCGTGACGCGCGACACGTCCGGGGGTTGACTAAGTTAGTGATTGAGTACTAACTTTGTATCCATGGCAAGGATGAGTGCGGACGAGCGGCGCGAGAGCGTCATCCGTGCGGCGATGCACGAGTTCGCCCGCGGCGGCTATCACGGGACCTCCACCGAGGCGATCGCCAAGCGCGTGGGCGTCTCGCAGCCGTACCTGTTCCGGCTCTTCCCCAACAAGTCGGCCATCTTCCTCGCCGCTGCCGAGCGCTGCCTGCGCGACACCCGTGCGGTGTTCGCGGCCGCCGCCGAGGGGCTGGAGGGCGAAGAGGCCGGGCTTGCCATGGCGAACGCGTACGCGCGGCTCATCACCGAGGATCCGGACAAGCTCCAGATGCAGCTCCAGATGTACGTCGCCGTCGGCGCGGCCGAGGCCACCGGCGACCACGAGCTCGGCGAGCTCGTCCGCAAGGGCTGGATGGAGCTCTGGGACACCGTCCACGTCCCGCTCGGCGGCGATGTGAACGAGACCACGACCTTCATGGCCTACGGAATGCTGATCAACAACCTGGCCGCCATGGGCTTCCCGCCCGGGCACCGGGTCTGGGCGGGGCTGTACCCCTCCGCCCGCGTCCAGAGCCGGGAGGATCAGCCGGGGGAGTGAGCCCCCCGGGCGAGGCTCCGTCCGGCCTCCGCGGCCCTTTTTCATGGGCCCGAAAGTTAGTCAGTGATAACTAACAAGCCAGTTCTCACCCTCAGGGGGACATCGTGAACTCCTCGCACGACACCGAAGCCGCCCAAGCCGCCCAAGCCGCCCAGCGCACACGGAGCACACAGAGCACACGGAGCACTCAGGGAACCCAGGCCGCCCAGGGCACCGCACTCAGCGGGTCCGCCGTCTGGGCGCTCGTCCTCACCTCCGTCGCCGGCTTCATGGCCGCCCTCGACAACCTCGTCGTCACCACGGCCCTCCCCGCCATCCGCAAGGACCTCGGCGGTGCGCTGGAAGACCTGGAGTGGACGGTGAACGCGTACACGCTCACCTTCGCCGTCCTCCTCATGTTCGGCGCGGCCCTCGGCGACCGCTTCGGGCGGCGCCGGCTCTTCATGGCCGGCCTCGCGATATTCACCGGTGCCTCCGCCGTCGCCGCCCTCTCGCCCGGCATCAACGAACTCATCGCCGCCCGCGCTGTCCAGGGCGTCGGCGCCGCGGTCATGATGCCGCTCACCCTCACCCTGCTCACCGCCACCGTCCCGGCCGCCCGCCGCGGCATGGCCCTCGGGATCTTCGGCGCCGTCGGCGGCCTCGCCGTCGCCAGCGGCCCGCTCGTCGGCGGCACCCTCACCGAGCACATCTCCTGGCAGTGGATCTTCTGGCTGAACGTCCCGATCGGGCTGGCCCTGATCCCGCTCGCCCGCCTCAAGCTGGCCGAGTCCACCGCCCCGAACGCCCGTCTCGACGTACCGGGCACGCTCCTCATCAGCGGCGGCCTCTTCGGCATCGTCTACGCGCTCGTCAACGCCAACGCCCACGGCTGGACCAGCGGCCCCGTGCTCACCGGCCTGATCGCCGGCTCCGCGCTCGTCGGCGCGTTCGTCGTCCACGGCTTCCGCAACGCGAACCCCATGCTGCCCATGCGCCTCTTCCTGAACCGCGGCTTCCTCGGGATCAACACGGCCAGCCTGCTGATGTACCTGGGCATGTTCGGCTCGATCTTCCTGCTCAGCCAGTTCCTCCAGGGCGTCGCCGGCTACTCGCCCACCCAGGCCGGCGTGCGCATGCTCCCCTGGACCGCCATGCCGATGGTCGTCGCCCCGATCGCGGGCATCCTCTCCGACCGGGTCGGCGGCCGCCCCGTCGTCGCCGTCGGGCTCGCCCTCCAGGCACTCGGCCTCGGCTGGTTCGCGATGATCCTGAGCACCGACGTCTCGTACGCCGCCCAGCTCCCGGCGCTGATCCTCAGCGGCATCGGCATGGGCCTGTACTTCGCCCCCGCCTCCAACATCCTGATGTCCACCGTGTCCCCCGCCGACCAGGGCAAGGCCTCCGGCGCCAACAACGCCCTGCGCGAGGTCGGCGGAGCCCTCGGCGTCGCGGTCCTGGCCTCGGTCTTCTCGGCCCAGGGCGGCTACGAGTCCCCGCAGGCCTTCACCGACGGGACCGTGCCCGCGCTGTGGATCGGCGCCGTCGCGGTGGCCGTGGCAGCGGCCTTCGCCCTCCTGGTCCCGGGCAAGCGGAACCCGAGCATCCCCGCACCGGTCGCCGTCGGGAACACCTCCGACACCGGATCCGCGACCCCCGCCAAGGTCCCCGCCACCCGCTGACCGCCCGGAACGGCCCGACCGAAAGGAGCGCACCTCATGCCCGACGTCCCCTGGATCACGCCCACCCCGCCCGCTCCCGGAGCCGAGGTCTACGTCATGGCCTCCCGCTTCGAGACCCGGACCCTGGCCGGCGCCATCCGGTTCTTCCTCAAGTCGCCCGGCATCATCCTCCAGATCCGCAAGGCCCCCGGCGCCCACGGCGTGGCCCTGCGCGCCCGGGTCCTCGGCCGGACCTTCCTCACCCTCTCCGCCTGGGAGGACCCGGGCGCGCTCTACCGCTTCGCCCGCAGCGAGCCGCACCGCTCCGGCTCCCGCGCCGCCGCCGCGTTCATGCGGGAATCGGCCTTCACCTTCTGGACCGCCCCGGCCTCGGCCCTCCCGGTCAGCTGGGCCGAAGCCGAACGGCGGCTCGCCGAGGAGGCCGCCCGCTCGTGACGTACGGTCCGTGGCCCCGCAGGGATGCGAGGGGTACGGACCGTACTCTTGTCCCCGTGCAGGAACTCCACGACGCCCCCCTCGCCCCCCTGACCACCTTCCGCCTCGGTGGTCCCGCCACCCGTCTGGTCACCGCGACCACCGACGCCGAGGTGGTCGAAGCCGTCCGCGCCGCGGACGAGAGCGGCACCCCGCTCCTCGTCATCGGCGGCGGCAGCAACCTGGTCATCGGCGACCGCGGCTTCGAGGGCACCGCCCTGCGCATCGCGACCACCGGCTTCCACCTCGACGGGACGCGGCTGGAGCTCGCCGCCGGCGAGAACTGGAGCGACGCCGTCGCCCGCAGCGTCGATGCGGGCCTGGCCGGCATCGAGTGCCTCGCCGGAATCCCCGGCTCCGCCGGCGCCACCCCGATCCAGAACGTCGGGGCGTACGGCCAAGAGGTCTGCGACACCATCACCGAGGTCGTCGCGTACGACCGCACCACCGGCGAGACGGTCACCCTCACCGCCGCCGAGTGCGCGTTCAGGTACCGCAACAGCACCTTCAAGGACCAGCCCGACCGCTACGTCGTCCTGCGCGTCCGCTTCGCCCTGGAGGACGCGGGCGGCCTCTCCGCGCCGATCAAGTACCCGGAGACCGCCCGCGCCCTCGGCGTCGAGGCCGGCGACCGGGTCCCCGCCGCCACCGCCCGCGAGACCGTACTGCGGCTGCGCGCCGGCAAGGGCATGGTCCTCGACCCCGCCGACCACGACACCTGGTCCGCGGGCTCCTTCTTCCACAACCCGATCCTGAGCGACGAGGCGTACGCCGCCTTCCTCACCCGCGTCCAGGACCGGCTCGGCTCCGAGGCCGCCCCGCCCGCCTACCCCGCCGGCGAAGGCCGTACGAAGACCAGCGCGGCCTGGCTGATCGACAAGGCCGGTTTCACCAAGGGCTATGGCGCCGGCCCCGCCCGGATCTCCACCAAGCACACCCTCGCGCTGACCAACCGCGGCGAGGCCACCACCGAGGACCTCCTCGCCCTGGCCCGCGAGGTCGTCGCGGGCGTCCACGCGGCCTTCGGCGTCACCCTCGTCAACGAGCCGGTGACGGTCGGCGTCAGCATCTGAGGAGTCCCGGCCGCCATGCTCTGTCCACTGCACGGGGCCGGTACGGACCCCACCCGCCTGGTGGGGCGCACGATCAGCAGGATCGTCGCGTCCTGGCACGTCTACGAGGGCGAACGCTCCGAGGCGCCGCTCGACGTCTGGCTGATCGACAGCGAGGGCGACTCCACCAGGATCACCACCGGGTCGGACTGGTGCCTCATCGTCGAATCCGCCCCGCCCCACGAGCCGTACGACATGGGGGAGTGGGGCCGGATCGAGGTCGGCGAGGACCTCGGAGACCACCCCTTCCTGCGGCACCTCGGGGACACGGTGGCCACCGTGGCCGAGTTCGCGGCGCCGGAGACCGGGCGCACGCAGCTGGAGATCGGCTTCCCCGACGGCGACCGGGTACGGGCCGACTGCTGGGAGGGCGACCTGCGGCTCACGCGGTGAGCCTCGGGCGGGAGTCTCAGGTGGCCAGCCAGTGGTCGATCCCGGCCAGCAGCTTGTCCTGTACGTCCTCCGGCGCGGCGCTGCCGCGCACCGACTGCCGGGCCAGCTCGGCGAGCTCCGCGTCCGTGAAGGCGTGGTGGCGGCGGGCGATCTCGTACTGCGCCGCCAGCCGGGACCCGAACAGCAGCGGGTCGTCCGCGCCCAGCGCCATCGGCACCCCGGCCTCGAAGAGGGTGCGCAGCGGGACGTCCTCGGGCCGCTCGTAGACCCCGAGGGCGACGTTCGACGCCGGGCAGACCTCGCAGGTGATCTGCCGGTCCGCGAGCCGCTTCAGCAGCCGGGGGTCCTCGGCGGCCCGTACGCCGTGGCCGATGCGGGAGGCGTGCAGATCGTCCAGGCAGTCACGGACGGAGGCGGGGCCGGTGAGCTCGCCGCCGTGCGGGGCCGCGAGCAGACCGCCCTCGCGGGCGATGGCGAAGGCCCGGTCGAAATCGCGGGCCATGCCGCGGCGCTCGTCGTTGGAGAGCCCGAAGCCGACGATGCCGCGGTCGGCGTAGCGGACGGCGAGGCGGGCGAGGGTGCGGGCGTCGAGGGGGTGCTTCATGCGGTTGGCGGCGATCAGCACCCGCATGCCGAGGCCGGTCTCGCGCGAGGCCGCGTCGACGGCGTCCAGGATGATCTCGACGGCCGGGATCATGCCGCCGAGCAGGGGGGCGTAGGAGGTGGGATCCACCTGGATCTCCAGCCAGCCGCTGCCGTCCCGTACGTCCTCCTCGGCGGCCTCGCGGACCAGGCGGCGGATGTCCTCGGGCTCGCGGAGGCAGGAGCGGGCGGCGTCGTACAGCCGCTGGAAGCGGAACCAGCCGCGCTCGTCGGTGGCGCGGAGCTTGGGCGGCTCGCCGGCGGTCAGCGCGTCGGGGAGGCGCACGCCGTACTTGTCGGCGAGCTCCAGGAGGGTCGAGGGGCGCATCGACCCGGTGAAGTGCAGGTGGAGGTGGGCTTTCGGCAGAAGCGTGAGATCGCGTACGTGCTCCATCCGGTGATCCTGCCGTACCACTGCGCTCGGCGGGAGGGGGTTTTACCGATTGGGGGCTTGCTCGAACGCGAGAGCGGGGCCGCGACGCACCTGAGCGGCGCAGCCCCCGTCGGGATTGCGCCGCTCAGACCTTGCCGCGGGCCGCTCTAGGCCTTGGCCTCGGCCAGCAGCTTCTGGATGCGGGACACGCCCTCGACCAGGTCCGCGTCGCCCAGGGCGTACGACAGGCGCAGGTAGCCGGGGGTGCCGAAGGCCTCGCCCGGGACGACCGCGACCTCGGCCTCGTCCAGGATCAGCGCGGCCAGCTCGACGGAGGTCTGCGGGCGCTTGCCGCGGATCTCCTTGCCGAGGAGCTCCTTCACCGACGGGTACGCGTAGAACGCTCCCTCGGGGGTCGGGCAGAACACGCCGTCGATCTCGTTCAGCATCCGGACGATCAGCTGGCGGCGGCGGTCGAAGGCCGTGCGCATCTCGTGGACGGCGTCCAGGTTGCCGGAGACGGCGGCGAGCGCCGCGACCTGGGCCACGTTGGAGACGTTGGAGGTGGCGTGCGACTGCAGGTTGGTCGCGGCCTTCACCACGTCCTTCGGGCCGATGATCCAACCCACGCGCCAGCCGGTCATCGCGTACGTCTTGGCCACGCCGTTGACGATGATGCACTTGTCGGCGAGCTCGGGGACGATCGCCGGCAGGGAGACGAACTTGGCCTCGCCGTAGACCAGGTGCTCGTAGATCTCGTCGGTCAGGACCCACAGGCCCTTGTCGGCGGCCCAGCGGCCGATGGCCTCCGCGTCGGCCTCGGAGTACACGGCTCCGGTCGGGTTCGACGGGGAGACGAACAGGACGACCTTGGTGCGCTCGGTGCGGGCGGCCTCCAGCTGCTCCACGGAGACGCGGTAGCCGGTGGTCTCGTCGGCGACGACCTCGACCGGGACACCGCCGGCGAGGCGGATCGACTCGGGGTAGGTGGTCCAGTACGGGGCCGGGACGATGACCTCGTCACCCGGGTCCAGGATCGCGGCGAACGCCTCGTAGATCGCCTGCTTGCCGCCGTTGGTCACCAGGACCTGCGACGCGTCGACCTCGTAGCCCGAGTCGCGCAGCGTCTTCGCGGCGATCGCGGTCTTCAGCTCGGGGAGGCCGCCCGCCGGCGTGTAGCGGTGGTACTTCGGGTTGCGGCAGGCCTCGACCGCTGCCTCGACGATGTAGTCGGGGGTCGGGAAGTCGGGCTCGCCGGCACCGAAGCCGATCACCGGGCGTCCGGCGGCCTTGAGGGCCTTGGCCTTGGCGTCCACGGCGAGGGTGGCGGACTCGGAAATGGCGCCGATGCGGGCGGAGACGCGGCGCTCGGCGGAAGGCGTTTCGGAGGTCATGAGGCCAATCGTCCCAGACGTCTCAGAGGCCCCGCACGCCGTTTCAGTCATCGGACGGACCAGTCGCGAAACCGCTCTGTTCGACGTCAGGTCCAGGACCACGTACACTCACCTCTCGTTGGCCCCTGCCGGTCACTCCAGAGTCGAGCACTCCGTGCACCCGTCTGGATGCGGTAGGTTGGGGGACGCAACAAAGGGTCGTAGCTCAATTGGTAGAGCACTGGTCTCCAAAACCAGCGGTTGGGGGTTCGAGTCCCTCCGGCCCTGCTCCACACTCCTTCTCGGACGTGTGCGCAGGTACGTACTTCGATGCAACGCCGTGCGGCGCAACCGGGCGCGGCTACGGCCACGACCCGGATTCAGGTGAGAGACGTGACGGACGCCCTGGGCTCCATCGACATGCCTGACGCCGAGGATGACACCCGCGAGAAGAAGGCCCGCAAGGGCGGCAAGCGCGGGAAGAAGGGTCCTCTGGGTCGGCTCGCGCTGTTCTACCGCCAGATCATCGCGGAACTCCGCAAGGTCGTCTGGCCGACGCGCAACCAGCTCACGACGTACACCACCGTGGTGATTGTCTTCGTCGTCATCATGATCGGTCTGGTGACCGTGATTGACTATGGGTTCCAGGAAGCCATCAAGTTCGTCTTCGGCTGATCCCCGCGGAGGGCGGCGCCTTGATGGGTGCCGCCCGTTTTCGCATGTTCGACCACCTTTTGTATCCAGGAAGAAGCAGCCACCGTGTCTGACCCGAACCTGAACGCGAGCCCCGACTCCGTCGAGTCCGTCGAGGACGCGCTCGACATCGTCGAGGCGGCAGACGCTGTGGACCCCGACGAGGCCGAGCTGGCCGACGCCGAAGCCGGTGTCGCCGCCGAAGAGGCCGCGCTCCACGTCGAGGACGAGGCTGACGAGGTCGCGGACGACACCGAGGCCGACGACGACGCCGCTGAGGATGCCGTCACCGCCGAGGCCGGCGACGTCGAGGACGAGGCCGACGAGGACGGGGCGGAGGCCGAGGAGGCCGCCGACGCCGAGCCCGTCGACCCCATCCAGGCCCTGCGCGACGAACTGCGCCTCCTGCCCGGCGAGTGGTACGTGATCCACACCTACGCGGGCTACGAGAAGCGCGTGAAGGCCAACCTGGAGCAGCGCGCCGTCTCGCTGAACGTCGAGGAGTTCATCTACCAGGCCGAGGTGCCCGAGGAAGAGATCGTCCAGATCAAGAACGGCGAGCGCAAGAACGTCCGGCAGAACAAGCTGCCCGGTTACGTTCTCGTCCGCATGGATCTGACGAACGAGTCCTGGGGCGTCGTCCGCAACACCCCCGGTGTCACCGGCTTCGTCGGCAACGCGTACGACCCGTACCCGCTGACGCTGGACGAGATCGTCAAGATGCTCGCCCCGGAGGCGCAGGAGAAGGCCGCCAAGCAGGCCGCCGAGGACGCCGGCCTGCCGGCCCCCGCGGTCAAGCGCACCATCGAGGTCCTGGACTTCGAGGTCGGCGACTCGGTCACCGTCACCGACGGCCCGTTCGCGACGCTGCAGGCGACCATCAACGAGATCAACCCGGACTCGAAGAAGGTCAAGGGCCTCGTCGAGATCTTCGGTCGCGAGACCCCGGTCGAGCTCAGCTTCGACCAGATCCAGAAGAACTGACGATCTTCTGAGCCAACGCTTCCGGACAGGTCAGATCGCCCCGTGAAGGGCGGTCTGACCTGCTCGGTTTTTAGCCCCGCTCCGATACCCGTTATCGTGGTGCGGTATGCCTCCATCCGGATGACCGGATTGGCGGCGAAAAACTCTCACTAGGACCCGGAGAGAGCAATGCCTCCCAAGAAGAAGAAGGTCACGGGGCTTATCAAGCTCCAGATCAAGGCCGGTGCGGCCAACCCGGCTCCGCCGGTCGGCCCCGCGCTCGGTCAGCACGGCGTCAACATCATGGAGTTCTGCAAGGCCTACAACGCCGCGACCGAGTCGCAGCGTGGCATGGTCGTGCCGGTGGAGATCACGGTCTACGAGGACCGCACCTTCACCTTCATCACCAAGACTCCGCCGGCCGCGCGCCTCATCCTGAAGGCCGCGGGCATCGAGAAGGGCTCCGGCGAGCCCCACAAGACCAAGGTCGCCAAGCTCACCGGCGCCCAGGTCCGCGAGATCGCCGAGCTGAAGATGCCCGACCTCAACGCCAACGACGTCGACGCCGCGATGAAGATCATCGCCGGCACCGCGCGCTCGATGGGCGTCACGGTCGAAGGCTGATCCAGCCACCCCCCAGCACCACCAGTGGTAGGACCAAGCGCTGGTCCGCACCACGACTCCATGCCTGAAGCCGAAATACAGGAGCAGAAGTGAAGCGCAGCAAGACTCTCCGCGCTGCGGACGCCAAGGTCGACCGGGAGAAGCTGTACGCCCCGCTCGAGGCCGTCCGTCTCGCCAAGGAGACCTCCACGACCAAGTTCGACGCCACCGTCGAGGTCGCCTTCCGCCTGGGTGTCGACCCGCGCAAGGCCGACCAGATGGTCCGTGGCACCGTGAACCTCCCGCACGGCACCGGTAAGACCGCCCGGGTCCTGGTCTTCGCGACCGGTGACCGTGCTGCGGCCGCGGAAGCCGCCGGCGCCGACATCGTCGGCGACGACGAGCTGATCAACGAGATCGCCAAGGGCAACCGCCTGAACGAGTTCGACGCGGTTGTCGCCACTCCGGACCTCATGGGCAAGGTCGGCCGCCTCGGCCGCGTGCTCGGTCCCCGTGGCCTGATGCCGAACCCGAAGACCGGCACCGTCACCATGGACGTTGCCAAGGCTGTCACCGAGATCAAGGGTGGCAAGATCGAGTTCCGTGTCGACAAGCACTCGAACCTGCACTTCATCATCGGCAAGGTCTCCTTCACCGATGAGCAGCTGGTCGAGAACTACGGTGCGGCCCTGGACGAGATCCTTCGTCTGAAGCCGTCCGCCGCGAAGGGCCGCTACGTCAAGAAGGCCGCCCTGAGCACCACGATGGGCCCCGGCATCCAGCTGGACTCGAACCGCACCCGGAACCTCCTCGTCGAGGAAGACCCGGCCGCTGTCTGAGCTCCGCTGAGCCCCCGGCTCACCTGAGTGGCTGAAACGGGCCCCTCGCCCCCTTCACAGGGTGGCGAGGGGCCCGTTTTCCGTGTTTCGGACCACATGTGCCGAACTGGTCGGTAACCGGCGCGCGAAGGCCCGACAGGGGAACGTAGGGTCGGTGCGAAGCGAACGATCACACAGGGGTGGGGATCTCTATGTCTGCATACCGCGCTGCATACCGCGCTGCATACCGCGCTGCATACCGCGCTGCGTACCGGAGGAAGGCCGCCGGCGCTACGCTGGCGGCCGTGCTGCTCGTGGGTGGGGCCACGGCGTGCGAGAGCGGCAAGAAGGACGGCTCCGGCAAGGCTGCCGGCGCCTCGGCCGCGCCGCAGCCCAGCGCGCCCGTGGCGGGCGGTTCGGCCACTGAGGCCCTCACCGCGGCCTACCGGAAGACCTCGGCCGCCAAGTCGGCCAAGGTGCACATGACCATGAAGATGTCCGGCGCCCTCGGCGGCGAGGGCATCGAGATGACGGGCGTCCAGGGGTGGGACCCGCAGGTCATGGACATCACCATGAAGGGCGGGCTCGGTACCACCGGCATCGACTCCATGCGCATGGTCATGTCCAAGGACGTCATGTACATGGAGATGCCGACCGACTCTCCGCTGTCCGCGGCCATGGACGGCAAGCGCTGGATGAAGCTCGACATGAAGGCCGCGGCCGAGGGCTCGGGAGACGCCGAGGCGCTGAAGCGGCTCGGCGGCATGGGCGGCATGGGCGGCATGGGCGGCATGGCCGGGATGGACCAGAGCCAGGACCCCGCCAAGCAGCTCGCCCTGCTGCTCGCCTCGCCGAACGTGAAGCTCGTCGGCTCCGAGAAGGTCGGGGACGCCGACACCCAGCACTACAAGGGCACCCTGACCTTCGCGGAGATGCTCGCCGCGAACGAGGGCTCCAAGACGCTGCCCGAGGCCGACCGTACGAAGCTCACCGAGGCCATGAAGAAGGCCGGCATCAAGGGCTACGACATGGACGTCTGGGTGAACAAGGACGGGTACCCGGCCCGCATGAAGGTCGGCATCGGGACCCCCGAAGGCTCCGTCGACCTGGACGCCTCCTACTCGGACTACGCGACGACGGCGACCGTCCAGACCCCGCCCGAGAACGAGACGCTCGACCTGTTCGGGAAGCTCAAGGAGCTGGGCGCCGCGGGCGCCGGCGCCGGGGCCTGACCTGCCGCGGGGCCCGACCGGCCGCACCGCCTTTCGCAACACCAGAACCACCAGAACCACCAGAACCACCCATGGGGGAACACCAATGAACACGGCTGTACTGACGCGGGCCGGCATCGCGGCGGCGGGGGCCGCACTGCTCGTGGGCGGCCTCACCGGCTGCGGGACCGACAAGGCCGACGGCAGGACGGACGGCAAGGCCGACGGCAAGACGGCGGCGAAGGCCGAGACGCCGGCGGACGCGGTGAAGGCGTCCTACGCGAAGACGGTGGCCGCCAAGTTCGCCAAGTACGAGATGACCATCACCACGGGCAGCGGCAAGGCCGAACAGCTCACGGGCACGAAGGGCTGGTACCCGTCGAGCACCGGCATCGACGACAAGGGCGACGGCGCCAACCAGGTCATGATCGGCGACGTCATCTACACCCACTCGGACAAGCCCCTGGAGGGCAAGTCCTGGATGAAGATGAACCTGAACAAGGGCGGCAAGCCCCGCTCCCGGTTCAACGACGACCCGGCCGACTACCTCGCCGTGCTCCTGGGCCAGCAGAAGCTGACGCTGGTCGGCACCGAGCAGATGGACGGCGGGGAGGCCAAGCACCTCAAGGCCAGCCTCACCAACGCCGACCTGCTCGCGGCGGACGAGTCCACCAAGGTGATGGAGGCGGCGAACCGGCAGTACCTCCACGAGGCGCTGAAGGAGTACGTCACCCTCGACGTGGACCTGTGGATCGGCAAGGACGGCTACCCCGTCCGCGTCGATTCGGCCCAGGGCACCAAGGACGGCACGACGAAGGTCTCGGCGAAGTTCTCCGGCTTCGGCACGACCGCGCCGGTCACCGCGCCGCCCGCGGACCAGGTGGCCGACTTCGACGACGTGATGAAGGGCATCGACGGCAAGCTCAAGGGTGTCGACGACACGCTGAAGGAGGCCGACCAGACCCTGAAGGACGCGGGGCTGGGCGGGCTCGGCGGCTCCTGAGCCACCCCGGGAGCGCCCGGGATTCCCGGGCGCTCCCCGGCGCTCCCCGGCGCTCCCCGGCGTTTCCGAGGCGATTTGCCTCGGGTCGGCCGGTTCACGTACTCTTCCGGAGAAGCCAAAGACCGCTGGTCGTTGTCGTGCCCGTGAGGGTGCGGCGGCCGAAGGATCCGCCAATTGCGGACGTCCTGCGCAGGTGACCTTGGAAAGTTCCCGGAACTCGTTCCGGTTGAGCTACGCCCTGGCGCCTGCGCCGGGGCGTTTCGTATGTCAGCCCCTTCTGAGCGGTCCTCATCACCCGGAAGGAGGCGAACGCACCATGCCGACGCCCAACAAGGCTGCATCGGTAGCCGAGCTCAAGGACGCGTTCCAGAGCTCGAACGCCGCCGTGCTGACCGAGTACCGGGGTCTCACCGTCGCGCAGCTCAAGACGCTGCGTCGCTCTCTCGGTGAGAACGCCCAGTACGCCGTGGTGAAGAACACGCTGACCAAGATTGCGGCCAACCAGGCCGGGATCACCGCGCTGGACGAGCACTTCGCTGGTCCGACCGCGGTCGCCTTCATCACCGGTGACCCGGTGGAGTCGGCGAAGAGCCTGCGTGACTTCGCCAAGGACAACCCGAATCTCATCATCAAGGCGGGTGTCCTTGATGGCAAGGCGCTCACCGCCGATGAGATCAAGAAGCTTGCGGACCTCGAGTCCCGCGAGGTTCTGCTCAGCAAGCTGGCCGGCGCGTTCAAGGGCAAGCAGTCTCAGGCTGCCTCGCTCTTCCAGGCGCTGCCGTCGAAGTTCGTCCGCACCGCGGAAGCGCTTCGCGTCAAGCTCGCCGAGCAGGGCGGTGCCGAGTAATTCGGCTCGCGCACTGATCCACGCCGCCTAGTGCGTGGGTCGTAGCGGGCCGTTACGCCCGCCTCTATATACATCCGGCACCTGCCGAATTAGTGGAAGGATCGCCCATCATGGCGAAGCTCTCTCAGGACGACCTCCTCGCCCAGTTCGAGGAGATGACCCTCATCGAGCTCTCCGAGTTCGTGAAGGCCTTCGAGGAGAAGTTCGACGTCACCGCCGCCGCGGCCGTCGCCGTTGCCGGTCCGGCCGGCACGGGCCCGGTTGCCGAGGCCGAGGAGGAGAAGGACGAGTTCGACGTCATCCTCACCGGTGCGGGCGACAAGAAGATCCAGGTCATCAAGGTCGTGCGCGAGCTGACCTCCCTGGGTCTGAAGGAGGCCAAGGACCTCGTTGACGGCGCCCCGAAGCCCGTCCTCGAGAAGGTTGCCAAGGACGCCGCCGAGAAGGCCGCCGAGGCCCTCAAGGGCGCCGGTGCGGCCGTCGAGGTCAAGTAACACCTCTGAGGCCCTCCTGGGGCCTCAACCAAGGGCGATCACCCGTAAGGGTGGTCGCCCTTTGGCGTACCCGCAGTGCCTGACTTGCCCTGGTCTCGTTGGGGAGTAGGGTGATCATCGTTGCCCCGGAGCCGGGTCCTGAGCTGATCCGCACGGAGCAGGGGGCCTTGACGAACGGCACGCGGCGCGCAATTCTCAGTCCCGTTGTGGGATCGATCGGCTCGGTCCGAGATCCGGGGCACGGATCGACGATCCGAGGCATGGATCGACTACGAAGAGGGCAGTACTGATACGCGCTCTGTGTGCGAGAGCCATGAGGGTCGCGTGTTGGACGCAGGGTTGCAGGGTTGGTTTCAACGACATGGGGAAGGCCTGTTGCCGGTTTCCGGAAACCTGGTCTGGACATCAGTGAGCCAAGTGGCTACACTGACCCTTTGCGCTGCCTGTTAGCTGCCCCCTGCCCGTCGCCAGGGGCATGCCCACGCTCGAGCACACTTGATCGATACGCCCTGACCAGGTCTTTTCGGCCGAATCAGGCGGGACGTCTTCTGTGTCAGCTGGGACCGGTACGCGCGTAGTGAGTCCGAGCCCTCGGAAGGACCCCCTCTTGGCCGCCTCGCGCAACGCCTCGACCAATACGAACACCGGTGCCAGCACCGCCCCGCTGCGCATCTCCTTTGCAAAGATCAAGGAGCCCCTCGAGGTTCCGAACCTCCTGGCGCTGCAGACCGAGAGCTTTGACTGGCTTCTCGGCAATGCCGCCTGGAAGTCTCGCGTCGAGTCGGCGCTTGAGAGTGGACAGGACGTCCCCACCAAGTCCGGTCTGGAAGAGATCTTCGAGGAGATCTCGCCGATCGAGGACTTCTCCGGGTCGATGTCGCTGACCTTCCGCGACCACCGTTTCGAGCCGGCGAAGAACTCCGTCGACGAGTGCAAGGAGCGCGACTTCACGTACGCGGCTCCGCTGTTCGTCACTGCCGAGTTCACGAACAACGAGACCGGAGAGATCAAGTCTCAGACGGTCTTCATGGGCGACTTCCCGCTCATGACCAACAAGGGCACCTTCGTCATCAACGGCACCGAGCGTGTCGTGGTGTCGCAGCTCGTCCGTTCCCCCGGTGTCTACTTCGACTCCTCCATCGACAAGACGTCCGACAAGGACATCTTCTCCGCCAAGATCATCCCGTCCCGGGGTGCCTGGCTGGAGATGGAGATCGACAAGCGCGACATGGTCGGTGTCCGCATCGACCGCAAGCGCAAGCAGTCCGTCACCGTCCTCCTGAAGGCTCTCGGCTGGACCACCGAGCAGATCCTCGAGGAGTTCGGCGAGTACGAGTCCATGCGCGCCACCCTGGAGAAGGACCACACCCAGGGCCAGGACGACGCGCTGCTCGACATCTACCGCAAGCTGCGTCCGGGCGAACCGCCGACCCGCGAGGCCGCTCAGACGCTGCTCGAGAACCTCTACTTCAACCCCAAGCGCTACGACCTCGCCAAGGTCGGCCGCTACAAGGTGAACAAGAAGCTCGGCGCCGACGAGCCGCTGGACGCCGGTGTGCTCACCACCGACGACATCATCGCGACGATCAAGTACCTCGTGAAGCTTCACGCGGGCGAGACCGACACGACCGGTGAGTCGGGCCGTTCGATCGTCGTCGAGACCGACGACATCGACCACTTCGGCAACCGTCGTCTGCGCAACGTCGGCGAGCTCATCCAGAACCAGGTCCGCACGGGTCTGGCTCGTATGGAGCGCGTCGTCCGCGAGCGGATGACCACGCAGGACGTCGAGGCGATCACGCCGCAGACCCTGATCAACATCCGGCCGGTCGTCGCCTCCATCAAGGAGTTCTTCGGCACCAGCCAGCTGTCGCAGTTCATGGACCAGAACAACCCGCTGTCGGGTCTGACGCACAAGCGTCGTCTCTCGGCTCTGGGTCCCGGTGGTCTGTCCCGTGAGCGGGCCGGCTTCGAGGTCCGAGACGTTCACCCGTCGCACTACGGCCGCATGTGCCCGATCGAGACCCCTGAAGGCCCGAACATCGGTCTGATCGGCTCGCTCGCCTCCTACGGCCGCGTCAACGCGTTCGGTTTCGTCGAGACCCCGTACCGCAAGGTCGTCGAGGGCGTCGTCACCGACGAGGTCGACTACCTGACCGCCGACGAGGAAGACCGCTTCGTCATCGCCCAGGCCAACGCCGGCCTGAACGACGAGATGCGCTTCACCGAGAACCGCGTACTGGTCCGCCGTCGTGGCGGCGAGATCGACTACATCGCCGGCGACGACGTCGACTACATGGACGTCTCCCCGCGCCAGATGGTGTCCGTCGCGACCGCGATGATCCCCTTCCTCGAGCACGACGACGCCAACCGCGCCCTCATGGGCGCGAACATGATGCGCCAGGCCGTTCCGCTCATCAAGGCGGAGGCCCCGCTCGTCGGCACCGGCATGGAGTACCGCTGTGCGGTCGACGCCGGCGACTCGATCAAGGCGGAGAAGGACGGTGTCGTCCAAGAGGTCTCGGCCGACTACATCACCGTCGCCAACGACGACGGCACGTACACCACGTACCGCGTCGCCAAGTTCTCCCGCTCGAACCAGGGCACCTCGGTCAACCAGAAGGTCATCGTCAACGAGGGCGACCGGATCGTCGAGGCCCAGGTCCTCGCCGACGGCCCGGCCACCGAAGAGGGCGAAATGGCCCTCGGCAAGAACCTGCTCGTCGCGTTCATGCCGTGGGAAGGCCACAACTACGAGGACGCGATCATCCTGTCGCAGCGCCTCGTACAGGACGACGTCCTCTCCTCGATCCACATCGAGGAGCACGAGGTCGACGCCCGTGACACCAAGCTGGGCCCCGAGGAGATCACCCGGGACATCCCGAACGTCTCCGAGGAGGTCCTCGCCGACCTCGACGAGCGCGGCATCATCCGCATCGGTGCGGACGTCGTCGCCGGCGACATCCTCGTCGGCAAGGTCACGCCCAAGGGTGAGACCGAGCTGACCCCGGAGGAGCGCCTGCTCCGCGCGATCTTCGGTGAGAAGGCTCGCGAGGTGCGCGACACCTCGCTCAAGGTCCCTCACGGTGAGATCGGCAAGGTCATCGGTGTCCGCGTCTTCGACCGCGAGGAGGGCGACGAGCTTCCTCCGGGCGTGAACCAGCTGGTCCGCGTCTACGTCGCCCAGAAGCGCAAGATCACCGACGGTGACAAGCTCGCCGGCCGCCACGGCAACAAGGGTGTCATCTCCAAGATCCTTCCGATCGAGGACATGCCCTTCCTTGAGGACGGCACGCCGGTCGACATCATCCTGAACCCGCTGGGTGTCCCGTCCCGAATGAACCCGGGACAGGTCCTGGAGATCCACCTCGGCTGGCTCGCCAGCCGCGGCTGGGACGTCTCCGGCCTCGGCGAGGAGTGGGCCGAGCGGCTGAAGGTCATCGGCGCCGACCGCGTCGAGCCCGGCACCAACGTCGCCACCCCCGTGTTCGACGGTGCCCGCGAGGACGAGCTCGCCGGCCTCTTCGAGCACACGATCCCGAACCGCGACGGGGACCGCCTGGTCCTCCCGTCCGGCAAGGCGCGCCTGTTCGACGGCCGCTCCGGCGAGCCGTTCCCGGACCCGATCTCGATCGGGTACATGTACATCCTCAAGCTCCACCACCTGGTCGACGACAAGCTCCACGCTCGGTCGACCGGTCCGTACTCGATGATCACGCAGCAGCCGCTGGGTGGTAAGGCGCAGTTCGGTGGCCAGCGCTTCGGTGAGATGGAGGTGTGGGCGCTCGAGGCTTATGGCGCCGCTTACGCCCTCCAGGAGCTGCTGACCATCAAGTCCGACGACGTCACCGGCCGCGTGAAGGTCTACGAGGCCATCGTCAAGGGCGAGAACATCCCCGAGCCGGGCATTCCCGAGTCCTTCAAGGTGCTCATCAAGGAAATGCAGTCGCTCTGCCTCAACGTGGAGGTGCTGTCCTCGGACGGCATGTCCATCGAGATGCGCGACACCGACGAGGACGTCTTCCGCGCGGCGGAGGAGCTCGGTATCGACCTGTCCCGGCGCGAGCCGAGCAGCGTCGAAGAGGTCTGACGGGCCTGACGGGGGGCTCGCTCAAGAGCCCCCCGTCATCCCCGGGACCGTTCAGACCATGATTGAGACTCGACCCCGAAAGAGGGATTGACGCACAGTGCTCGACGTCAACTTCTTCGACGAGCTGCGGATCGGCCTTGCCACCGCGGACGACATCCGAACCTGGTCGCACGGCGAGGTCAAGAAGCCGGAGACCATCAACTACCGCACCCTCAAGCCCGAGAAGGACGGACTCTTCTGCGAGAAGATCTTCGGTCCGACCCGGGACTGGGAGTGCTACTGCGGCAAGTACAAGCGTGTCCGCTTCAAGGGCATCATCTGTGAGCGCTGTGGCGTCGAGGTCACGCGCGCCAAGGTGCGTCGTGAGCGGATGGGCCACATCGAGCTTGCCGCTCCCGTCACCCACATCTGGTACTTCAAGGGCGTCCCGTCGCGCCTCGGCTACCTGCTGGACCTCGCGCCGAAGGACCTCGAGAAGGTCATCTACTTCGCCGCGTACATGATCACGTTCGTGGACGACGAGCGCCGCACCCGCGACCTCCCGTCGCTGGAGGCCCACGTCTCCGTCGAGCGCCAGCAGATCGAGAACCGCCGTGACGCGGACCTCGAAGGCCGTGCCAAGAAGCTCGAGACCGACCTGGCCGAGCTCGAGGCCGAGGGCGCCAAGGCCGACGTGCGCCGCAAGGTGCGCGAGGGTGCCGAGCGCGAGATGAAGCAGCTCCGTGACCGCGCCCAGCGCGAGATCGACCGCCTCGACGAGGTGTGGGCGCGCTTCAAGAACCTCAAGGTCCAGGACCTTGAGGGCGACGAGCTGCTCTACCGCGAGCTGCGCGACCGCTTCGGCACGTACTTCGACGGTTGCATGGGTGCCGCGGCGCTGCAGAAGCGCCTGGAGTCCTTCGACCTCGACGAAGAGGCCGAGCGCCTCCGCGAGATCATCCGTACCGGCAAGGGCCAGAAGAAGACCCGAGCGCTCAAGCGCCTCAAGGTCGTCTCCGCGTTCCTGCAGACCAGCAACAAGCCCAAGGGCATGGTTCTGGACTGCGTGCCGGTGATCCCGCCGGACCTCCGTCCGATGGTGCAGCTGGACGGTGGCCGCTTCGCGACCTCCGACCTGAACGACCTGTACCGCCGCGTGATCAACCGCAACAACCGTCTGAAGCGTCTCCTCGACCTCGGTGCCCCCGAGATCATCGTGAACAACGAGAAGCGCATGCTTCAGGAGGCCGTGGACGCCCTGTTCGACAACGGTCGTCGTGGCCGCCCCGTCACGGGCCCCGGCAACCGTCCGCTGAAGTCCCTGAGCGACATGCTCAAGGGCAAGCAGGGTCGATTCCGTCAGAACCTTCTCGGCAAGCGCGTGGACTACTCCGCGCGTTCCGTGATCGTCGTCGGTCCGCAGCTGAAGCTGCACCAGTGTGGTCTGCCCAAGGCCATGGCGCTGGAGCTCTTCAAGCCGTTCGTGATGAAGCGCCTGGTCGACCTGAACCACGCGCAGAACATCAAGTCGGCGAAGCGCATGGTCGAGCGCGGCCGCACGGTCGTGTACGACGTGCTCGAAGAGGTCATCGCCGAGCACCCGGTTCTGCTGAACCGTGCGCCCACGCTGCACCGCCTCGGCATCCAGGCCTTCGAGCCCCAGCTGGTCGAAGGCAAGGCCATCCAGATCCACCCGCTCGTCTGCACCGCGTTCAACGCGGACTTCGACGGTGACCAGATGGCCGTGCACCTGCCGCTCTCCGCGGAGGCGCAGGCCGAGGCCCGCATCCTGATGCTGTCCTCGAACAACATCCTGAAGCCCGCCGACGGCCGTCCGGTCACGATGCCGACCCAGGACATGGTCCTCGGTCTGTTCTTCCTGACCACCGACGGTGAACTCCGTGACACCAAGGGCGAGGGCCGCGCGTTCGGCTCCACGGCCGAGGCGATCATGGCGTTCGACGCCGGCGAGCTCGCGCTGCAGTCGTCCGTCGACATCCGCTTCCCGGTGGGCACCATCCCGCCGCGCGGCTGGGCGGCGCCGGTAGCCGAAGAGGGCGAGCAGGAGTTCCAGCCGGGCGACAGCTTCCGTCTGAAGACCTCGCTGGGCCGTGCGCTCTTCAACGAGCTGCTGCCCGAGGACTACCCGTTCGTCGACTACTCGGTGGGCAAGAAGCAGCTCTCCGAGATCGTCAACGACCTGGCGGAGCGCTACCCCAAGGTCATCGTGGCGGCGACGCTCGACAACCTGAAGGCGGCCGGCTTCCACTGGGCGACCCGTTCGGGCGTCACCGTGGCCATCTCCGACGTCGTCGTGCCCGAGGCCAAGAAGGCCATCGTCGCGGGCTACGAGGCGATGGACGAGAAGGTCCAGAAGCAGTACGAGCGCGGTCTGATCACCAAGGACGAGCGCACGCAGGAGCTCATCGCGATCTGGACCAAGGCGACCAACGAGGTTGCCGAGGCGATGAACGCGAACTTCCCCAAGACGAACCCCATCTTCATGATGGTTGACTCGGGTGCCCGAGGAAACATGATGCAGATGCGACAGATCGCCGGTATGCGTGGTCTGGTGTCGAACGCGAAGAACGAGACCATCCCGCGTCCGATCAAGGCGTCCTTCCGTGAGGGCCTCACCGTTCTGGAGTACTTCATCTCCACGCACGGTGCCCGTAAGGGTCTGGCGGACACCGCCCTGCGTACCGCCGACTCGGGTTACCTGACCCGTCGTCTGGTGGACGTCTCGCAGGACGTGATCATCCGCGAGGAGGACTGCGGCACCGAGCGCGGCCTGAAGCTGAAGATCGCCGTTCGCGGCGAGGACGGCGTGCTGCGCAAGGCCGACGACGTCGAGACGTCCGTCTACGCCCGCATGCTGGCCGAGGACGTCGTCATCGACGGCAAGGTCATCGCGCCGGCCAACGTCGACCTCGGTGACGTCCTGATCGACGCCCTGGTCGCCAACGGCGTCGAGGAGGTCAAGACCCGCTCGGTCCTGACCTGTGAGTCCGCGGTCGGCACCTGTGCCTTCTGCTACGGACGCTCGCTCGCCACCGGCAAGCTGGTCGACATCGGTGAGGCGGTCGGCATCATCGCCGCCCAGTCCATCGGTGAGCCCGGTACCCAGCTGACGATGCGTACCTTCCACACCGGTGGTGTGGCCGGTGACGACATCACGCAGGGTCTGCCGCGTGTCGTCGAGCTCTTCGAGGCCCGTACCCCGAAGGGTGTCGCCCCGATCTCCGAGGCCGCCGGCCGCGTGCGGATCGAGGAGACCGAGAAGACGAAGAAGATCGTCATCACGCCCGACGACGGCAGCGACGAGACGGCGTTCCCGATCTCGAAGCGCGCCAAGGTCATCGTGCACGAGGGCGACCACGTCGAGGTGGGCCAGAAGCTCACCGCGGGTGCCACCAACCCGCACGACGTGCTGCGCATCCTCGGCCAGCGTGCCGTCCAGGTCCACCTGGTCGGCGAAGTCCAGAAGGTCTACAACTCGCAGGGCGTGTCGATCCACGACAAGCACATCGAGATCATCATCCGGCAGATGCTCCGCCGCGTGACGATCATCGAGTCCGGCGACGCGGAGCTCCTGCCGGGCGAGCTCGTCGAGCGCTCGAAGTTCGAGACCGAGAACCGTCGTGTGGTCACCGAGGGCGGTCACCCCGCCTCCGGCCGTCCGCAGCTGATGGGTATCACCAAGGCCTCGCTGGCGACGGAATCCTGGCTGTCGGCCGCCTCCTTCCAGGAGACGACCCGAGTCCTGACGGATGCGGCGATCAACGCCAAGTCCGACAGCCTCATCGGCCTCAAGGAGAACGTCATCATCGGTAAGCTCATCCCGGCCGGTACGGGCCTCGCCCGCTACCGCAACATCCGGGTCGAGCCCACCGAGGAAGCGAAGGCCGCGATGTACTCGGCCGTCGGCTACGACGACATCGACTACTCGCCCTTCGGCACCGGCTCCGGCCAGGCTGTCCCGCTGGAGGACTACGACTACGGCCCGTACAACGGCTGAGTCACGCAGAGTACGTAACCGCAGGGCGGTCACCCGAGAGGGTGGCCGCCCTGCGGCGCGTTGTGGATCGGATGCGTCAGCGCGGGGGCTGTAGGTACGGCTGGAGGTGGTGCAGCCGGGTCCTGTGGTCGGGGTGCGTGGAGAGCAGCCGGGACAGGGGGCCGGGCTCGGTGAACGGCTTCCCCGTCCGGGCGAGGACCGCCTGCTTCTCCTGCTCCTCCTGGACCATCACCCCGTGCAGCATCTGCGCGAGCATCGGTGCGAAGCCGAGGGCGGCGGCGTGCCCGTCGGCGCGCAGCTCGGCCCGCCGGCCCACCGCCGCCATCAGGTAGGGCATCACGAGCAGCAGCAGCGGGATCCCGTAGGTGGCGGTGATCGTCAGGAGGGTGAAAAGACCGACGAAGATGATCATCAGTCCTGCGGCGACGTACGAGAAGAAGCTCGTGAACCGGATGACGAAGAAGGTCACGGCCCGGACGACCTGCCAGGCGAACCGCCCGGGCAGGGCGTACCACCAGCCCAGCAGCCCGGACCACGCGTGGCCGCCGGTGTGGTGGCCCAGTTCGTGGGCGAGCACGGCGGCGAGCTGGGACCTGGGCAGCTTTTCCAGGGCGTACCGGGTGACGCCGACGATGTGGCCTGCGGCCGCGTAGGCGTTCAGGTGGTCGGTGTCCTCGATCCACAGCTCGTAGCGGTCGCCGTCGACTCCGGCGCGGGCCGTGACCTCGCGCCACACCGGGGCGAGCGCGGCGAGCTCGTGGGCGAGCGGGCGCTGGAGGCGCAGCAGGTGGCGGGCGAAGAAGCCCTCGCTGGGGCGGTGGAACACGAGGGCCCCGGAGGCGATCCAGAGCAGCGTGGGCACCCAGTAGGGCAGGCCGGACACGGCCTCCAGGAGGGTGGCGAGCAGCAGGACCACCATCAGGCTCATCAGGAACCCGGGGACGTGCAGGGCGAGCTGGCCGAAGGCAGTGGCGTCCGCGCTGCGCTGGTAGGCCTTGCGGTGGACGCGGGTGCCGGGGGCGTTCTGGTATTCCAGGTCGTCCAGCGGGGCCGCCGGGGCGGGTAACGGGACTGCGGGGGCGGGCCGGTACGGGGGGTACGCGGGCTGCTGGGCTTGCTGGGGTTGCGGGTACTGCGGGTACTGGGGATAGGCGGGCTGCGGGTACGAGGGTGCCTGGGGCTGAGCCGGTTGGGGCTGCTGGGGGTACGCGGGCGCCTGGGGCTGCTGCTGCGGGTGGGCCGGGGGAGGCGGCGGGCTCTGCGGGTACTGCGGGCCCTGGGGGTACTGCGGGTACTGGGGTTCGGGTGGCTGGTTCACGGTGGATCCTTCGTCGTGTCTGGCGGGGACGTCAGCCGATGAGCAGGGCGGCGGGGAGCAGCACCGTGGCGGTGCAGAAGGCGAACAGGCCGGCCCTGATCCACTGGTGCTTGCGGGCGGCGATCCGGCTGTTCTCCGCGAGAGCCGCTCTGAGCGAGGCGGCGGGGTCGCGGTCGGTGTCGGCGAGGGCCTCGGCGAGGCGGCCCTGGCGGACCGCCGAGCGGATGTCGCCGAAGTACGAGAGCGGGGAGCCCGGCCGCCAATCGGCCGGGCGGTACCGGGGGAGCACCGCCAGCAGCAGGGCGAGCAGGGCCACGGCGAGGGCTGCTGTCCCCGTCCACCACACGGCCGTACCGGGTGCGGAGAGCGTGCCCGGCCGCCACCCCTTGCCGGCGAGCAGGGCGCTGATCACTCCGGCGGTCATGCCGAGGGCGCCGACCAGTACCGAGGCCTTGCTGTCGGCCCGTGCTATCTCGCCGCGCAGGTCGGCGAGGAGCCGGGTGGCGGCCTCGCCGCCTGCCGGTGCCGGTGCCGCAGGCGCGGGCTGGGGCTGGGGCTGGGGCTGGGCCGCGGTCACGGGTGCGGCTTCCCGTCGTCGGCCGGGTCCTGCGGCTGCGGCCGTGCCTGGGGCTGGGCCGCGGGCCCGGTCTGCGGTTCGGCCGCGAGGCCGGCCGTGGGTTCGGCTGCGGGTTCGGCCGTGGGTTCGGCCGGGGCCGGCGGCCGTACGGGAGCGGTCCCGTACCCGGGCGGGGGCTCCCACTGGGCGAAGGTCGGGGCCGGCCCGTACGGCGCGGTCGGCACGGGCGGCTGCGCGGGCGGCTGCGCGGGCGGTGCCGGGAGCCGGCCCGGATACGGCGGGGCCGGGTCGTGGGGGACACCGGGGAGGCGCTGGTTCAGGATGTCGTTCATGGCCCGCAGCGCCAGCTGCTTGGGTCCCTGTAACTCGTGCCGCTCGGCCCCGCCGTCGCCGAGCACCTGGCTGACCAGGCTCATCTGGTCCCGGATCATCTGGAGCTGGTCCTCACGCATGGTCCGCATGACGAGGGCCGAGTCCTCGGGGTGCTGGGCCAGGTGGAGGGCCCAGGCGTGCACCCCGCCCTGCTCCAGGTGCCACTGGTAGAAGGCGATCTTCTCGGCCTCGACCCGCTGCAGCTCCGCCTGCTGGCGACTCAGCTCCAGGCGCTGCTGGTGCTCCCACTGCTGCTGCCGCAGGACCAGCTCGTGCTGCCGGTCGCCGTAGGCCAGCGCCCGCTCCGTGGTGAGCGCGTCCTGCTGCCGGGCCCGCTGGTCGAGCTGGGCGTCGTAGCGCATGCCGAGCTGTTCCGTGAGGATCTGCTCGTCGGTGCCGTGGTGGATGGCCTGCATGCGCAGCTGGTGGTCGATGTTCTCCTGGTCGCGCCGCAGCCGCACGGTCCACGTGGTCTGGAGACCGCACGCGCGCCCGAGCGGGCCGGCCGCGGGCAGCGCGCGCAGCAGTTCCCCCTCGGCGTCGGCGCTCCGGGCGATGGAGAAGCGCCGCGCGACCGGCCGTGCGGCCTGCTCCAGCTCGCCGAGCAGCAGCCGGGGCACGTCGCGGTGACGGCTCTCCACGAACCGGGCCGGGTCGGTCACCTGCCAGCTGATCTCCACGACCACGACGAACTGGAACGCGTCGTTATCGCTGGGGATCTCGATCTCCGACCGGAAGTGGTGGACCCCGGTGTCCACCTCGTAGACCGCCGTGTAGCCGCGGGTGGAGCCGGGCCGCTGCGGCGGCAGGAAGGCGACGTACCCGCCCTTGGCGGTCGCGAAGACCAGGGCGTGGTCGATGCGGGTCTGCAGCTTGCGGAACACCTCGAACCGCGCGAGCTGCTGGACGGTGATCACCGGGTCGATCAGCTGGGTGTGCCGGTCGGCCGGCTGCTCCCAGTCGGGGTGGCGGCGGGGATCGGACATCGTGCGGCTTCTCCTCGGATCAGGTTCGGTGGGTCGTCAGTACGGTCAGCAGGCGCTCCGCGGCGGCGGGGACCGCCCCGTGGCCCCCGAAGCGCAGGAGGTGGAGCAGCCGGTCGCGCTCGTTGGCGCCTGTGACCAGGGCGGGCAGCAGGGCGGCGAGCGCCCATTCGGTGTCGTGGTCGTGGTCCGCGGCCACGACCCAGTCGTGCAGCAGGTCGAGGGCGTCCTGGTTCTGGAGGCGGTCGAGGGCGGCCCGCCACAGCTCGGCGATCCCGCGGGCGGACGGCGGCCGCTCGGTGGCGGCCCTGGCATACCAGGCGAGGACCAGCGGGCGGCCGTACGACTCGTCGTCCTCGGTGTGCCGGCAGGCGCGCAGGAAGCCGTCGATCGCGAGGTCGACGGCGGCCCGGTCGTCGTCGCGCGTGCGCAGCACCTCGGCGAGGACCTCGTCGCGCGCGTCGGAGAGGAGCAGCAGTTCGACGGACTGGGCGAGTTCGATCAGCATCGCCGCGTCGTTCCCGTCGCGCCGGACGGCCACGCGCAGGGCTTCGACGGTCTCGACGGGCCGCTCCTCGCCGATCAGCCCGTGGACGCGGATCGCGGCCCAGCGCAGGCGGGCGTGGGCGTCCTCGTCGGCGCACCAGCGGTCGATGATCCGCGGGATGTTCGGGGTACCGATGACGTGGGCGAGCGCGAGGGCGTTGACGGCGCCGATCCGCAGCCACGGTCGGTCGGAGCGGGCCCATTCCTCGATGACCAGGGCCATCGCGGAGGGCAGGTCGTGGAGGGCCAGTACGGCGACGGTGGACGCGGCCCGGGTTCGTACGAAGGACCGCCCGTCGGCGGCGAGCAGCCGCAGCCAGCCGACCAGGGCGGGGCGGGCGGACGGGTGACCGGTCCACACCTCGCGGAGCAGGACCGCCGCGAGCCGGTCGTCCTCGAAGGCGGCCATCGACTGGGTGACCGGGCCCCACTCGGTCTGCTCCTCCTTCGGGTAGCGGATGGCCCGGGCCAGCTGGAGGCGTTTGGCGGGGTTGGTGCCGAAGACGGGGACGGCGGGCGGCAGAGCCGGGTCCTCGGTGCGCTGGAGGAGACCGAACAGCAGGTCGCTGAGTTCGGCGGTGAGGGCGTACGGCCCTTTGTGGAAGGCGGCGAGGGCGACGAGGAAGGCCTTCTCCCGCAGGTGCAGCGTCCCGTCCGCGTCCTCGAACCACTCCTGGATCTGCTGTTCCAGGGCGCCCTGGGAGAAGGCCTCGATCTCCGACGCGTCGCTCCCGTGGCGGGAGTGGCGTCCCAGTACGTCGGCGAAGCGCGCGGCCTCGCGGAGCTGGTGGTGGCCGGCGAGGAAGTCGGTGACGGCGGGCAGTGCGAGCAGCCGCTGCAATTCGCCCTCGTCGTCGACCTGGGCGCGCAGCGAGGAGCGCAGGACGGCCGCGGCGCCCGGCGGCCGCCACGCGCGGCCGGAGACGCCCTCCAGGTGGGTGTGCGGACCGGCGGTGATCACCAGGAAGCCGTCGTCGCCGAGCTTGTCCCGGGCCGCCAGCAGGTGCGTGTCGCGCAGCGGCTGGTTCCGGGTGGTGATCGGGTCGCACAGGACGTACCCGCGCGCCTCTCCGGCGGCGAGCCGCTCGGCCAGGTCCTCGGGGGAGGTGCTGCGGTCCAGCGAGCGGATCGAAGGGGTCCCCAGGTGCCGCAGCAGCAGGAGGGCGGCGGTGCGCCGGCCCGTGGAACGGGGGCCGGTGAGTACCAGGACGCGCTGCTTGCGGAGTTGCTCCAGCAGGTCCCCGAAGTTGCTGCCGTCCTCGGTGAACACCCTGGCGAGGCGTGCGACCTCGGCTCTCGGGACCTCACCGGAGGTGTGTGCGGGGCCGCCGACCGTCACGTGGTTCACGGTGACGCCGCCGTGGAAGGTGCCGCCGCTGATGCCCTGGTTGACGCCGCCGAAGACCCCGCCGCCGACGCCGCCGCGCATGGCGTCGGGGATGTCGCGGAGGAGGTCGCGCCGGGCGTCGTAGGCGCTCTGGGGCTGCGCCTCCTCCGCGGCAGCCGGCTCGGCCGGGGTCTGCTCCGGGTCGGGGCCCTCGGCCGGTAAGGGGGCGTCCGCAGCCGGGGTGCTCATCGGGGGTCACCGCCGCCCAGCCGGATGTCGCCGTGGAAGGTGCCGCCGGCGATGCCGTGGTTGACGCCGCCGAACACCCCGCCGCTGATCTGGTTCGCCGGCCCGGGCGCCGGGGCGGTCCCGTTCGCGGTCCCCGTCCCCGTCCCCGTCCCGGCGCCGGAGTCCCCCTCAGGCTCCGGCGCCGGGCCCCCCTTCGGCAGTGGTCCGTACAGCCACGCGCCCAGCGGGCCGTTCTTGCTGGGCATGGTGACCGAGGTGAATCCGTCGGCCGGGATTCCGGTGTGGCCGTGCCGCACGATGCCTTCGTACACCGGCTCCGAGACGCAGAGCGCGTAGTCGTCCGCGCGCTCGCGCAGGGCCTGCTTCAGGGGTTCGCCGTCCAGCAGCCGGCAGGCGTGGTTGAGGTCCGTGCCCACCCAGCCGTCGAACTCGTCGACGGCGACGTACCCGGTCGCGAGCACGGCCCGCAGCCGGATCTGCGCCGAGCTGGCCGCCAGCCGGTTCACGGCGCGCAGCTGGGCGGGGACCTCGGTCAGCAGGGCGCGCAGGAGCGTGGTCAGCGGCGCGCTCGGATCGATCAGCTCCATGATCGAGTCGCCGCGGTCGGCGCGCATCCGTAACGTCCGGTCGATCCCGGCGGCCAGCAGGGTCCGGTCGACCACGCCGTAGAGCATGCGGCGGAGGAAGGCCTGCTGGACGTCGTCGCGGTCGCTGTAGCGCTCGGTGTCGACCAGGAGGATGGTGCGGGGGAGTGGGTCGTTCATGATCGCCTCTCGTGGTGGATCCCGGTGGATCCCTGCTGTGACAAGAGAGTGGGGCAGGCGGGCGCCCCGCCGTGAGGGCGGATGACGCACCCGGAGTGTGACGCCGTGCACTGAAGGCGCCGCCGGTCCGGAGGTGGCGGCTACGCCGGCGGCTGGGAGCGGGCGATCCTGCGAAGGACGTCCGGCCGTACGATCACCAGCGCGCGCCGTCCGGTGACCACGACGCCGCGCTCGCGGAGCTCCTTGAGCTCCCGCTGGACCATCTCGCGGGAGGCCCCGACGGCTCCGGCGAGCTCTTCCTTGGTGAGCGGGACGGTCAGCTCGACACCCGCGGGGGTGGAGCGGCCGTGCATCCCGGACAGGTCCAGGAGCAGGACGGCGAGGCGCTCGCGCACGCTCAGCGACGCGAACTCCAGGCGGCGCCGGTCGGCGGCGCGGGTGCGGTCCGAGGTGAGGGCGAGCAGCTGGAGGGCGGCCGCGGGGGAAGCCGCGAGGAACGCGCGGAACGCCTGGTGGTCGACGGCCACGGCCCGGACCGGCTCCAGCGCGGTCACGGTGGCGGAGCGGACGCGGCCGGTGAGGGCGGCGGACTCGCCGAGGATGTCGCCGGGCCCGCGCAGGGCGAGCAGCGCCTGGTAGCCGTTGGGGGCGGCGGCGGTCACCTTGGTCCAGCCGTGCAGGACCAGCAGGATGTGCGCCGAGGGTTCGTTCTGGTGGATCAGACGGTCGCGCGGCGCGAAGGCCAGCTCACGGCCGAGCGCGCGTAACGCCGTACCGTCCTCGTTCTCCAGCCGGGCCAGGAAGGGGACCCGGTCGTCCAGCCCTCCGTCGCCCGGGACGCTCTCCACAGCCATGCGGCCCCCGCCCCGATCGGTCAGGGCGGTCAATGTACTGACCGCGGGCCCTTCGCAGATCCGGAACCACCCGATTGGGACCCGACGATCACGGACAGTGCCCGGTCAGGCGCCCGCGCCCGCGCCCGTGCCCGTGCCTGTGCCCGCGTCCGGGCGCCGGCGGCGGCGCAGGCCCGCCACCGTGACCGCGGTGAGGGTCAGCAGGGCGAGGGCGGCGGCGGCCAGGCCCGGGCGGAGGCCCTTCGGGGTGAAGGTGCAGGAGAGCTTGTCGGTGCCTGCGGGGATGTCCGTGGCCACCAGGCCGTGGAAGTTCCTCACCGGGGCCGTGCACTGCCAGCCCGGGACGTCGGTCATGGCGAAGACGGCCGTGCCCGTGGCGCCCTTCGGGAGGGTGGCCTCGATGGAGTGGCCGCCGGCGGTGACGCGGGTGGCGCCGGTGGACTTCAGGGAGGTGATCGCCGTGTCCAGGGCGGCGCGGTCCAGGCAGCCGACGGGGTGCTCGCCCGCCGTCGCGCCCTCGGTCCGCGTACGGACCGCGACCGCGACCTCGCCGTCCGCGGGGACCTTGCCCAGGCTGATCACGCCCGTCATCCGGTCTTCGAGGGGCTTCTGCGCGCCGCCGGTGGTGAGGGTGCCGTAGAGCTCGGGGGAGAACCAGTACGCCTCGGAGCCCGGGGTGCACTGGGCGGCGTACGTCTGCTCGGTGGCGGTGCCCCCGCGGGTGACCTGCGGGACCTGGTAGACGGTGGCTCCGAGGAGGTTCTCCTGGCGGGCGTAGACGCTGTCCGCCGGGTGGGGGGAGGCGTAGGACCCGGTACGGACGGTGACCAGCGGGGGAGCGGGGAACTTCTCGTGCGTCCAGGTGTGCGGAGCGGCCCCCGGGCGGACCCGGGCGCCGATCGAGAAGATCGCGTCGAGCACCGGGTTGTCGGCGCCGAAGAAGGTCCGGCCGTCGTTCTTGAACCCGTAGCCGAGGGGCTCCAGGGCCTGGTACGTGGCCTCCGGCAGGTAGCTGCTGTAGTACTGCGGGCCCTCGGCGCGCAGGGCCAGGGCGTCGTTGTACGAGCTCTGCGGCGCGCCCGAGTCGGTCCGGTACGCGGGCCAGCCGTCCACCTGCCGGACGGCATCGAAGTGCGCGTTGATCGAACCGTTCGAGGTGGCGACCGGCTTCGCCCAGCGCTCCCGGCTGCGGCGGGCGTCCGCACTGGCGGCCGCCACCGTGGATTCCGCGAAGACCACGCCGACCATGAGGACGGCGGCCACCGGGATCAGGTACCGCCGCTTCTCGCCCAGCGCCAGGATGACCAGGGCCAGCAGCGAGACGCCCCCGCCCACCAGCACCGCCGGCCAGGTCCAGCCGCCGAAGTCGTCGGCGCGGCGCAGTACGAAGGTGGCCGCCACCAGCAGGGCGGCCGTCAGCGCCAGGTGCAGCGGGCGCGGGCGGTGGGCCAGGGCCAGCCAGGCCAGGACTACCACCATGCCGCTGAAGACGAAGGCCTCGCGGTACGGGTTGCCGTTCGGCACCGCCAGCCCGTGCCACACGTACTGGGTCGGCGGGAACTGGAACGAGGCGACGACGAGCAGCGTCGCCGCCGCCCACACCAGGCGGGTCCGGCGGGCGATGGCGGCGTTGAAGAGGAACGATCCGGCGAGGATCAGGCCCAGCGAGGCCACGTACAGCCGCGGCCGGCCGCCCCACAGGTGCGTGGCCGGGAGCATCCCGGCCAGGAAGAGCTCGATCCGTACGGGCTCGAAGGCCCCGGCCTGGGTGGGCTGGGCGGAGCCGCTGGAGAGGAACGAGGGCAGCAGGAGCGGGAGCGTCAGCAGGATGCCCGTACCGGCGGCCGTCGAGGCCCGCCACAGGGCGCGCAGCCGCTGCCGGCCGGTCATGTCCCGGGTGATCAGGCGGATGGCGAGCAGCACGCACGCGGCCATCGTGGCCATCATCGCGGTGTAGAAGTTGCCGAACCAGGCGAGCGCGACGAACAGCGCCACCCCCGGCCAGCGGCGCTCCTCCAGGCACCACTCGACCGCGATGCCGAGCAGCGGCAGCGCGACCAGGCCCCACAGCCACATCGGGATGTACGAGGCGTCGCTGAGCGCCCAGCCGCAGAGCCCGTAGCAGGCGCCGAGCACCCCGCGCTGCCACCACGGGCCGGGGTGCAGCTTGCCGAGGTAGACCGTCATGACGGCGGCGGCGGTGCCCATCGTGACCGGGGTGATCGCGAAGACGGCGAGGTCGACGTGGGCGCGCGGGACCAGGACGGCCAGCCAGGAGAACGGGTTGCCGAGGTACGTGTAGTAGTCGGACAGGAACTGCTGGCCGAAGCCGCCGCGCCAGGTGAAGAGCACGTCGCCGGCGGCCTGCCCGTGGACCAGGTCCCACAGCGCGCGGTGGAACGGCACGTACTGGTTGGCCTGGTCGTTGATGGCCCGGCCGGTGTTGCCGAAGGGGAAGGTGCCGCGGGCGACCCAGGCCGAGCAGAACGCGGCCGAGGTGATCAGGAACGCCAGCAGGGGCCCGTACGGGCGGGCGCGCAGGCGGTCGGGCAGGCGGCCGAGCCGCGGGTGCCGGCGGCGGGGCGAGGGGAGGACCGGACCGTCCGTCGCCGTCGTCTCCGAGGTGACCGTCCGCAATGTCCCGCTCCCTGCATGCTCGTGACTGCCCGTGCCGAGTTCGGGGTGGATCAGCTGAATCGGCTGGATCAAGTGAATCGCTGGGGCAGTTTAGTTCTCGCGGGCGGCCGCCCCGTCCGCCTCCGCTTAGCACGCCTTTACCACATGCGCGAGTCGGCAGCGCCACACCCGGGTCTCGCCCAAGCGGCACATGACCGGCGGCGATGTCGCACTTGTCCCGCGCGGGGCTTTGTTTTGACCGGATGGGATGCGGTAGGTACGCTCAGACCTTGTGCCTGGGGTGTGCCTGGGCTCCCGTGCGTGTCCATCAACCGCATGAGAGCCGGATCAGCCACCGCGATCCATGCGTTTCCGTGCTTGCGCGGAGCTCCGCCGGATCCGACACACCCGACCGCGTGGGTCGGCAAAGTTCCAGGTTAGCTTCACTACACGGCACACAGAAACCGGAGAAGTAGTGCCTACGATCCAGCAGCTGGTCCGTAAGGGCCGGCAGGACAAGGTCGAGAAGACGAAGACGCCCGCGCTTGAGGCTTCGCCCCAGCGCCGTGGCGTCTGCACGCGTGTGTTCACGACCACCCCGAAGAAGCCGAACTCGGCGCTCCGTAAGGTCGCGCGTGTGCGTCTGACCTCCGGCATCGAGGTCACCGCTTACATTCCGGGTGAGGGACACAACCTGCAGGAGCACTCGATCGTGCTCGTGCGTGGTGGCCGTGTGAAGGACCTGCCGGGTGTTCGTTACAAGATCATCCGCGGTGCGCTTGACACCCAGGCTGTCAAGAACCGCAAGCAGGCCCGCAGCCGCTACGGCGCCAAGAAGGAGAAGTAAGAATGCCTCGTAAGGGCCCCGCCCCGAAGCGCCCGGTCATCATCGACCCGGTCTACGCATCTCCTCTGGTGACGTCGCTCATCAACAAGATCCTCCTGAACGGCAAGCGCTCCACCGCCGAGCGCATCGTTTACGGCGCCATGGAAGGCCTCCGCGAGAAGACCGGCAACGACCCGGTCATCACGCTGAAGCGCGCGCTGGAGAACGTCAAGCCGTCCCTCGAGGTCAAGTCCCGCCGTGTCGGTGGCGCGACCTACCAGGTTCCCGTCGAGGTCAAGCCGGGTCGTCAGTCGACCCTGGCTCTCCGCTGGCTCGTGGGTTACTCCCGCGCCCGCCGCGAGAAGACCATGACCGAGCGCCTGATGAACGAGCTTCTCGACGCCTCGAACGGCCTCGGTGCGGCCGTCAAGAAGCGCGAGGACACGCACAAGATGGCCGAGTCCAACAAGGCCTTCGCGCACTACCGCTGGTAGTCCCAACCCACATCGAGACCGAGAGAAGACTGAGCCGATATGGCTACCACTTCGCTTGACCTGGCCAAGGTGCGCAACATCGGCATCATGGCCCACATCGACGCGGGCAAGACGACCACCACCGAGCGCATCCTGTTCTACACCGGTGTGTCTTACAAGATCGGTGAAGTCCACGATGGCGCTGCCACGATGGACTGGATGGAGCAGGAGCAGGAGCGCGGCATCACGATCACGTCCGCCGCGACGACCTGCCACTGGCCGCTCGAGGACGTCGACCACACCATCAACATCATCGACACCCCGGGTCACGTTGACTTCACCGTCGAGGTGGAGCGTTCGCTCCGCGTCCTCGACGGCGCCGTCACCGTGTTCGACGGTGTCGCCGGTGTGGAGCCGCAGTCCGAGACCGTTTGGCGTCAGGCGGACCGCTACGGCGTCCCGCGTATCTGCTTCGTCAACAAGCTCGACCGTACCGGCGCCGAGTTCCACCGCTGCGTCGACATGATCAAGGACCGCCTCGGTGCGGTTCCGATCGTCATGCAGCTCCCCATCGGTGCCGAGGCCGACTTCCAGGGTGTCGTCGACCTCGTCACGATGAAGGCGTTCGTCTGGTCCGCCGAGGCGACCAAGGGCGAGATGTACGACATCGTCGACATCCCGGCCACGCACGCCGAGGCCGCTGAAGAGTGGCGCGGCAAGCTGGTCGAGACCGTCGCCGAGAACGACGACGAGATCATGGAGCTGTTCCTGGAGGGCAACGAGCCCTCCGTCGAGCAGCTGCACGCCGCCGTCCGTCGCATCATCCTCGGCTCCGGCAAGGGCAAGGGCGAGCCCACGATCACCGCGGTGTTCTGTGGCACGGCGTTCAAGAACAAGGGCGTTCAGCCCCTGCTCGACGCCGTCGTCCGCTACCTGCCGTCGCCGCTGGACATCGAGGCCATCGAGGGCCACGACGTCCGCGACGCCGAGGTGGTCGTGAAGCGCAAGCCGTCCGACGAGGAGCCCCTCGCGGCGCTGGCGTTCAAGATCATGAGCGACCCGCACCTCGGCAAGCTCACCTTCGTCCGGGTTTACTCGGGCCGCCTGGAGGCCGGCACCTCGGTGCTGAACTCCGTCAAGGGCAAGAAGGAGCGCATCGGCAAGATCTACCGCATGCACGCCAACAAGCGTGAAGAGATCGACGCGGTGGGCGCCGGTGACATCGTCGCCGTCATGGGCCTGAAGCAGACCACCACCGGTGAGACGCTGTGTGACGACAAGCAGCCCGTGATCCTGGAGTCCATGGACTTCCCGGCTCCGGTCATCCAGGTCGCCATCGAGCCCAAGTCCAAGGGTGACCAGGAGAAGCTGGGTGTCGCCATCCAGCGCCTGGCGGAGGAGGACCCCTCCTTCCACGTTCACTCGGACGAGGAGACGGGCCAGACCATCCTCGGCGGTATGGGCGAGCTGCACCTTGAGGTGCTGGTCGACCGTATGAAGCGCGAGTTCAAGGTCGAGGCCAACGTCGGCAAGCCGCAGGTCGCGTACCGCGAGACGATCCGTGGGACCGTTGAGCGTCACGACTACACCCACAAGAAGCAGACCGGTGGTACCGGTCAGTTCGCCAAGGTGCAGATCGCGATCGAGCCGATCACGGACGCCGATGGTCCGGCGTACGAGTTCGTGAACAAGGTCACCGGTGGCCGCGTGCCGAAGGAGTACATCCCTTCGGTCGACGCCGGTGCGCAGGAGGCCATGCAGTTCGGCATCCTGGCCGGCTACGAGATGACGGGCGTCCGCGTCACGCTTCTCGACGGTGGCTACCACGAGGTCGACTCCTCCGAGCTCGCGTTCAAGATCGCCGGTTCGCAGGCCTTCAAGGAGGCCGCGCGCAAGGCGTCCCCCGTGCTCATGGAGCCGATGATGGCCGTAGAGGTCACCACGCCCGAGGACTACATGGGTGACGTCATCGGCGACATCAACTCCCGCCGTGGCCAGATCCAGGCCATGGAGGAGCGTCACGGCGCTCGCGTCGTGAAGGGCCTCGTGCCGCTTTCGGAGATGTTCGGCTACGTCGGCGACCTCCGCAGCAAGACCTCGGGTCGCGCCAGCTACTCGATGCAGTTCGACTCCTACGCCGAGGTTCCCCGGAACGTCGCCGAGGAGATCATCGCGAAGGCCAAGGGCGAGTAACTCTTCCGAGTACACGCTTTAGGCTTGTCACCGGCAGCCTCTGGGGCAACAGGAGTCACTCCCGTTGCCCCGGGGACCGGCCGGCTTTCCAGCAAAGATCACCTGGCGCCGATCTGTAAGGCGTACAGAACCACTCTCCAGGAGGACCCCCGTGGCGAAGGCGAAGTTCGAGCGGACTAAGCCGCACGTCAACATCGGCACCATCGGTCACATTGACCACGGTAAGACGACCCTCACGGCCGCCATTACCAAGGTGCTGCACGACGCGTACCCGGACCTGAACGAGGCCTCGGCCTTCGACCAGATCGACAAGGCTCCTGAGGAGCGCCAGCGCGGTATCACCATCTCCATCGCGCACGTCGAGTACCAGACCGAGGCGCGTCACTACGCCCACGTCGACTGCCCGGGTCACGCGGACTACATCAAGAACATGATCACCGGTGCCGCGCAGATGGACGGCGCGATCCTCGTGGTCGCCGCCACCGACGGCCCGATGCCGCAGACCAAGGAGCACGTGCTCCTGGCCCGCCAGGTCGGCGTCCCCTACATCGTCGTCGCCCTGAACAAGGCCGACATGGTGGACGACGAGGAGATCCTGGAGCTCGTCGAGCTCGAGGTCCGTGAGCTGCTCTCCGAGTACGAGTTCCCGGGCGACGACCTTCCGGTCGTCCGCGTCTCCGCGCTGAAGGCCCTTGAGGGCGACAAGGAGTGGGGCGAGAAGCTTCTCGGCCTCATGTCCGCCGTCGACGAGGCCATCCCGACCCCGCCGCGTGACACCGAGAAGCCGTTCCTCATGCCCGTCGAGGACGTCTTCACGATCACCGGTCGCGGTACCGTCGTCACCGGCCGTATCGAGCGTGGTGTCCTGAAGGTCAACGAGACCGTCGACATCATCGGTATCAAGGAGACCAAGACCACCACCACGGTCACCGGTATCGAGATGTTCCGCAAGCTGCTCGACGAGGGCCAGGCGGGCGAGAACGTCGGTCTGCTCCTCCGTGGCATCAAGCGCGAGGACGTCGAGCGCGGCCAGGTCATCATCAAGCCCGGTTCGGTCACGCCGCACACCGAGTTCGAGGCCCAGGCCTACATCCTGTCGAAGGACGAGGGTGGCCGTCACACCCCGTTCTTCAACAACTACCGCCCGCAGTTCTACTTCCGTACCACGGACGTCACGGGTGTCGTCACCCTGCCGGCCGGCACGGAGATGGTCATGCCGGGCGACAACACCGAGATGACGGTCGCGCTGATCCAGCCGGTCGCCATGGAGGAGGGCCTGAAGTTCGCCATCCGTGAGGGTGGTCGTACGGTCGGCGCCGGCCAGGTCATCAAGATCACGAAGTAATTCGTGCTCTGACCTGGTAGCTCGCGCGAGCGGGCACCATGTTTGACAGAAGGGCCCCTTCCCCACCGCCTCGGCGGCGGGGAAGGGGCCCTTCGTCGTACGGGTTACGGCATACGGGCCACGTCGTACGGGTCACGGCTCACGGTGTACGGCTCACGGCGTACGCGAGAGGGCCGCACCCCCGATCACGGGGTGCGGCCCTCTCGCGTGGTCCTGCGGGGGAGCCGTCAGCCGGTCACGCGCAGGGACTCGGTGAACTCCTTGCAGGCGGCGTAGTCAGGCAGCAGGCCCGACTCGATCGCCTCGGCCAGCGTCGGCGCGGCCTCGTCGCGGGCGGACAGCAGCGGCACGTCGGCCGGCCACTCGATGCCCAGGTCCGCGTCGAGCGGGTGAACCGAGTGCTCGCCGGTCGGGTTGTACGTCTCCGAGCAGAGGTACGAAAGCGTGGCGTCGTCGCTCAGCGCGCAGAACCCGTGGCCCAGGCCCTCCGGGATGTAGACCGCGCGGCGGTCCACGTCGTCCAGCCGGACACCCTCCCAGCGGCCGAACGTCGGGGAACCGACCCGCAGGTCCACGATGACGTCGAGCACGGCGCCGCGCACGCAGGTCACGTACTTGGCCTGGCCGCGCGGCACGTCGGCGAAGTGGATGCCGCGGACCACGCCGCGCGAGGACACCGACAGGTTCGCCTGCGCCAGGTTCAGCGGGTGCCCGACGACCTCGGACAGCTTGTCGAAGCGGTACCACTCGGTGAACAGGCCGCGCGGGTCGCCGTGCAGCTGCGGGGTGATCTCGTACGCGCCCTCTATCGAGAGCTGGCGGAACTTCACCGGGAGGACTCCTCTTCCAGCAGGCCGATCAGGTAGTCGCCGTAACCGCTCTTGAGCAGCGGCTGGGCCAGTTCGCGCAGCTGCGCGGAGTCGATCAGGCCGGCCCGCCAGGCCGCCTCCTCGATGCAGCCGATCTTGAAGCCCTGGCGCTCCTCGATCACGCGGACGAACTCCGAGGCCTGGACCATGGAGACGAAGGTCCCGGTGTCCAGCCAGGCGGTACCGCGGTCGAGGATGGTGACATTCAGCTCACCGGCCTGGAGGTACGCGTCGTTGACCGCGGTGATCTCCAGTTCGCCGCGCGCGCTGGGCTTCAGGTTGCGGGCTATCTCGACGACGCGGTTGTCGTAGAAGTACAGACCCGGCACCGCGTAGCGGGACTTGGGCTTGACCGGCTTCTCCTCGATGGAGATGGCCTGGCCGTTCTCGTCGAACTCGACCACGCCGTACGCGGTCGGGTCGGCCACCGGGTACGCGAAGACGCGGCCGCCCTTGGATTCGGTGTGCTCCGCCAGGCGCGTGCCGAGGCCGCTGCCGTGGAAGATGTTGTCGCCGAGGATCAGGGCGACGGACTCGTCGCCGATGAAGTCGGCGCCGAGCACGAACGCCTGGGCGATGCCCTCGGGGCGCTCCTGGACCGCGTACTCCAGCCGGATGCCGAACTGGGAGCCGTCGCCGAGCAGTCGCTCGAACTGCGCACGGTCCTCCGGCGTGGTGATGACGAGAATCTCGCTGATTCCGGCCATGACCAGGGTGGAGAGCGGGTAGTAGATCATCGGCTTGTCGAAGACGGGGAGCAGCTGCTTCGAGACTGCCCGGGTCAGCGGCCAGAGTCGGGATCCGGTGCCACCGGCCAAGAGAATTCCACGCATGGGCCCAACCCTATGCGAGAGCGCGGGGGGGCGCGGCGGTCCGGTCCGGGTGGGTGGTGTACGAGCGGCTAGACTCTTCGTATTATGCGCATCCTTGTGACCGGCGGCGCCGGCTTCATCGGTTCAGAATTCGTCCGCCAGCAGCTCGGTGCAGACGCATCGGCCCAGATCACGGTATTCGACAAGCTGACCTACTCGGGCGTCGAGGCCAACCTCGCCCCGGTCGCCAACCACCCCGGTTACAAGTTCGTCAAGGGCGACATCTGCGACGCCGAGGCCGTCGACCAGGTGATGCCCGGGCACGACGTGGTGGTGCACTTCGCCGCCGAGTCCCACGTGGACCGCTCGATCGCCGGTGCCGGCCCGTTCGTGATGACCAACGTCGTGGGCACGCAGGTGCTGCTGGACGCCGCCCGCAAGCACGGCGTCGGCCGCTTCGTCCACATCTCCACCGACGAGGTGTACGGCTCGATCAGCGAGGGCTCCTGGACCGAGGAGTGGCCGCTGGTGCCGAACTCCCCGTACTCCGCCTCCAAGGCCTCGTCCGACCTGCTGGCCCTGGCCTACGCCCGGACGCACGGCATGGACGTCGTGGTCACGCGCTGCTCCAACAACTACGGGCACTACCAGTTCCCGGAGAAGGTCATCCCGCTGTTCGTCTCGAACCTGATGGACGGCAAGAAGGTCCCGCTGTACGGCAACGGCGGCAACGTGCGCGACTGGCTGCACGTCTCCGACCACTGCCGCGGCATCGACCTGGCCATGCGCAAGGGCCGGGCCGGCGAGGTCTACAACATCGGCGGCGGCACCGAGCTCACCAACAAGGAGCTCACGGGCGTGCTGCTCGAAGCGGCCGGGCTCGGCTGGGACATGGTCGAGCAGGTCGAGGACCGCAAGGGCCACGACCTCCGCTACTCCATCGACATCAGCAAGATCGGCGCGGAGCTCGGCTACGCCCCGCAGGTCACCTTCGAGGACGGCATCAAGGCCACCATCGACTGGTACCGCGAGAACCGTGCCTGGTGGGAGCCGCTGAAGGCGAAGGCGGCCCTCCAGAAGTGAAGACCAACCCGCGAGCCGGACGCTGGCTCGTCACCGGTGCCGCCGGGATGCTCGGCCAGGACGTCCTGTCCGTCCTGAAGGACGCCGGGATCGAGGCCGTGGGCCTGCGCCGCGCCGACCTCGACATCACCGACCCGGCCTCCGTCCGGGCCGCCGTCGAGGGCGCGGCCGTCGTCGTGAACTGCGCCGCCTGGACGGACGTGGACGGCGCGGAGACGGCCGAGGAGGCCGCCACCGCCGTCAACGGCACGGGCGTGCGCGTGCTCGCCGAGGCCTGCGCCGCCGCCCGGGTGCGCCTGCTGCACGTCTCCACCGACTACGTGCTCCCCGGCGACGCCACCGAGCCGTACCGCGAGGACGCCGAGACCGGCCCGCTCAACGCGTACGGGCGCTCCAAGCTGCTCGGCGAGCAGGCCGTCGCCGAACTGCTGCCGCAGGACGGCTACATCGTCCGGACCGCCTGGCTGTACGGCGAGCACGGGCCGAACTTCGTCGCCACCATGCTCAAGCTGGCCGCCCAGCGCGACACCCTCGACGTCGTCGACGACCAGCACGGCCAGCCCACCTGGTCCTACGCGCTGGCCCGCCACTTGGTCGAGCTCGGCCTGGCCGCGCTGAAGGGCTCGGCCAAGAGCGGGATCTACCACGGCACCGCGAGCGGCCGGACCACCTGGATGGGGCTGGCCCGCGAGACGTACCGGCTGAGCGGGCTGGACCCGGAGCGGATCCGGCCGACCACCTCCGCCGCGTTCGTCCGCCCGGCCGCCCGCCCCGCGTTCAGCGTGCTCGCGCACGAGCGCTGGGCCGGCGCGGGGCTCGCCCCGCTCGCCGACTGGCGCGAGCAGCTCGCCGAGGCGCTGGCCGCCCCCGCGTTCACCGCGCTGGCCGACGCCGCCAGGAACTGCGCCGCGAACGGCAGTACGGGATGAAGTCCCTGCTGAGCAGGCTCACCGCGGCGCTGCCGCCGGGCACCGTCGCGGTGGCCGGCGGCACTGTCGTGCTCGGTGCGGCCTCGTACGTCCACCTGGGCGTGGCCGGCCACAGCCTGTCCACGGACGCCATGGCGAACGTCTCGGTGCTGTGGACGATCGTCATGGCGCTCGGGCTCGGCATCTTCTTCCCCATCGAGCAGGAGCTCACCCGGATCGTCGCCGCCCGCGTGGTGCACGGTCAGGGCGCGGCCCCCGTACTGCGCCGGGCCACCCTCCTGACCTCCGGCATCCTCGGCGCGACCCTGCTCGTCCTCGCGCTCGGCGCGGGCCCGATCGCGGACCTGCTGTTCCGCGGCGACCGCGGCCTGGTGGCGGCCCTCGGCGGGGCGTTCACCGGCATGGCCGTCTGCTACCTGACCCGCGGAGTCCTGGCCGGCCTCGGCCGGTTCGGCGCGTACGGGGCGCAGCTGGCCGTCGACGGCGGGCTGCGCATCGCCCTCGCCTTCGGCTGCGCGGTGGCCGGGCTGCACTCGGCGCTCGCCTTCAGCCTGGTCCTGGCCGTCGCGCCGATCGCCGCGACGCTGGTCACCCTGCCGACGCTGTTGCGCGCCGTGGAGCCCGGCGAGGAGATCGCCTGGCGCGAACTGACCGCCGGCCTCGGCCTGCTGATCTGCTCGACCCTGCTGTCCCAGGTCGTCGTCAACGCCGCGGTGATGAGCACCAAGCTGCTCGCCCCCACCGACAGCGTGCTGATCGCGGCACTGCTGAACGCGCTGGTCCTGGCCCGGGTGCCGCTGTTCGTCTTCGGCTCGCTCCAGGCCTCGCTGCTGGGCGGGCTCACCGCCGCCTACACGGCCGGCGACCGGGCGGCGTTCTCCGCGATGCTGCGCCGGATCGGCGTGGTCGTCGGGCTGCTGGGGCTGCTCGGCGGCGTGCCCGCGACCGTGCTCGGCCCGTGGCTGATCAAGGTGCTGTTCGACGCCGGACCCGTACTGGGCTGCCTCGACTTCTTCCTTTTGTCCGCCGGCACCGTGGCGTACATGTTCGCGATGGTCCTCGGCCAGGCGCTGATGGTATTCAAGCGGCACAACCTGCAACTGCTCTGCTGGGCCGCAGGCACCGTCGTCCTGATCGGTGTCACCTTCGCACCGGGCGAAGTGGCCCTGCGCGTCATCCTGGCCTACGCTCTCGGCTCCCTCGCCACCGTGCTCGGTATGCTGGCGGTGCTGAGGCTGAGGTTCCCCGGAGCGGATCCGGGCGCGACCGAAGGACCCGGGCACAAGGTCGCCGCAAGCCCACTGGGCGCCGGAGCGGTCGGGGAGTGACCATGCCGGCTTCCGACGTCCCACCGATCACCGAGCACGCGCACGTGCCACATTCCGCTGGAGCTACCGTGTCCCAATACGACGATGTCTGGCTGGTCATTCCGGCCTATAACGAGGGCCAGGTGATCGCCGATGTGGTCGAGGGAGCGCGCAAGACCTTCCCGAACATAGTCGTCGTCGACGACGGCAGCTCCGACAACTCGGCCGAGCACATCGCGACGACCGGCGCCCACCTGGTGCGCCACCCCGTCAACCTCGGCCAGGGCGCCGCCCTCCAGACCGGCCTCAAGTACGCCCTCACGCAGCCCGGTGCCCGCTACTTCGCGACGTTCGACGCGGACGGCCAGCACCAGACGCACGACGTCGAGAAGATGGTCCAGGTGCTGCGCGACGACGAGGCCGACGTGGTCCTCGGCTCGCGCTTCATCGAGCAGAACGGCCAAGTGCCGTGGATCAAGCGCGTGGTGCTGCGTACGGCCGCGACGGTCAGCCCGACCGCCCGCAAGCTGAAGCTCACCGACTCGCACAACGGCCTGCGCGTGCTCAGCCGCAAGGCCGCCGAGCAGCTGAACATCACCATGAACGGCATGGCGCACGCGTCGGAGATCGTCGGTTACCTGGCCGGGTCCGGTCTGCGCGTCACCGAGGTCCCCGTGGACATCCTCTACACCGAGTACTCGCGCGCCAAGGGCCAGTCCCTGATCAACGGCGTCAACATCATCTTTGACATCACGATGCGGGAGCGAAGCCGCTGATGAAGTACTTCTGGATCCAGCTGCTGCTCATCGCGGGCTCGGTGTCGATGGCCCTCATGTTCATACGGACGTGGGGCCAGGCGAAGAACCGTGCCTGGAAGCGCATCGCGTTCTCGGTGTTCGTCATCGTCAACGTGTACGCGGTGCTCCGCCCCACGGACGTCACGTGGGTGGCGCACCAGCTCGGCGTCGGCCGCGGCACCGACCTCGTGCTGTACGTCATGGTGCTGGCGATGGGCTTCCTGACCCTCAACACCTTCCTCCGCTTCCGCTCGTTGGAGAAGAAGCTCACCGACCTGGCCAGGACCGTGGCCCTGGCCGAGGGCGCACGGCACAACGACGCGCGCCTGGGCGGGACCCCCGCCGGTGTCGTCGTGACCGAGGCCGTCGTGACCGAAGCCGTCGTGACCGAGGCCGCCGCCGTCGTGACCGAGGCCGAGCTGAAGTCCGAGCCGAAGTCCGAGCCCGTCGACTCCGACACCGTGAAGGCCTGACGTCCCGTGGTGACCTTCGACTTCATGCTCCCCTACTACGGGGACGTGCAGCTGATGCAGGACGCCGTCCGCAGCGTCCTGGCCCAGACGGACCCCGACTTCCGCCTCGTCGTCATCGACGACGGCAAGGAGCCGGACGTCCCGGGCTGGTTCGAGGCCCTCGGCGACGAGCGGGTCCACTACACCCGCAACGAGCAGAACCTCGGCATCACCAAGAACTTCCAGAAGTGCGTACGGCTCTCCGAGGCCGACTACGTCGTCATCATGGGCTGCGACGACCTGCTGCACCCGCACTACCTGGAGACCGTCCGCGCCCTGATCACCGACAACCCGGGCATCGGCATGGTCCAGCCCGGCGTCGAGGTGATCGACGGCACCGGGCAGGTCGCGTACGGGCTCGCCGACCAGACCAAGCGGCGGCTGTACGCACCGCAGGTCAAGGGCCGGCGCCTGATGGGCGGCGAGGAGCTCGCCACCAGCGTGCTGCGCGGGAACTGGCTGTACTTCCCGTCCATCTGCTGGCGCGGCGAGGCCCTGCGCGGAGTCAACTTCCGCGACGAGTACTCGGTGATCCAGGACCTGGCCCTCGTGGTCGACCTCCTCGAAATCGGCGAGCAGATGCTGATCGACGAGTCCACGACGGTGTTCCAGTACCGCCGCCACGCGGTCAGCGAGTCCTCGGTGCAGGCCTTCTCCGGAACCCGCTTCACCGAGGCCGAGCGGTACTTCTCCGCCGTGGCCGACCGGATGGACGGCCGGGGCTGGCCCAAGGCCGCGCGGGCGGCCCGCTTCCACAGCGCCTCCCGCTTCCACGCCATCACGATGCTCCCCGGCGCCCTGCTCCGCGGCCACCGGGAGGGCGTTCGTACGCTCGCCAAGCACGCGTTCACCGCCGGTCAGCGCGCCGACTGACACCCGCGACGGAATTGGACTGAGATGACACACCTGGCCCCCGAGGTCGTCGGAACATCCGGCACGGCGCACAGCCGGACCGGTACCGGGACCCCGGACGCCGGACCGGTCTCCTCCCTTTCGGCGGCCCGTCGCCCCTGGACGTCCCGGCGCCGCGTGCTCGCCGTCGCCGAGGGCGTCGTCAGCCTCACGGCGGCCCTCGGCTACATGCTGCTGAGCCGCCACGTCAACGTGAACCCGATCGTGCGCCTCGGCCAGGTCAGCGGCCTCGCCACGCTCCAGCTGTACGCCGCGCTCATCGGGCTGCCGCTGCTCGGACTGCTGCTCTACACCGCCCACCGGGGACCGGCCCGGCGCCACCAGCTGGTCAAGCGCCTGGTCTGCGCCGCCCTGGCCGGCCTGGCCACCGGCGTGATCGCCGGCGGAATCGTCGTCGCCCTGCACGGCACGCCCCACCCGCTGGGCGGCCAGGAGGGTGACCCGGGCGTCCTGATCGACATGGCCAACTCGTTCCTGCACCACGAGGGGATGTCGGGCATCTACCCGCCCGCCTTCCCGGCCCTGATGGCCCTGTGGGCGAAGATCCGCTACAACGGCCGCGGCGAGACCGGCTTCGCCCTGCACGACCTCCAGATCTTCTTCACCGCCGTCGCCGGCCCGATGGCCTATCTGGCCTGGCGGATACTGCTGCGGCCCTTCTGGGCCCTGCTGATCGCGGTTCCGGCCGCGGTGCTCTTCCTCGACCCGATCCGCCCGTACAGCCACATCGTCATGATCGTGCTGCTGCCGCTGCTCGGGTACTGGCTGCGCGAGATGCGCCTGGCCGGCCGGCGCGGCACGCGGCACCTGCTGCTGCGCGGCCTCGTCCTCGGCGTGACCTTCGGCGCGCTCTTCCTCTGGTACTCCGGCTGGTACATCTGGGCCGCGCCGGGCGCCCTCGTGGCCGCGCTGTTCTTCTTCCCGTGGCGCCAGGGCGCGGCGACGGCCAAGAAGGCGGGCCTCTACATAGGGGTCACGCTGCTGTCGGCCGGCATCGTCGGCGCCCCGCTGATCTACCAGATGGCCCGGCTGGGCTCGGAGAACCCCGACCGCTACGCCTTCCTCGCCGTGTACGCCGACCCCGGGTACGTCCTCGGCTGGGTCTCGGACCGGTCCGGGACCCTCACGTACCAGACCTGGCCGGTGGCCGGCGAGATGGCCGGCCAGAGCGGGTTCGCCCTGCTGCTGCTCTTCGGGGTGGGCCTGGGCCTCGGCCTCGGGATGCGCAACATCATGGTGCGCACGGCGGCCGCGGTCCTGGCCGGCGCCTGGCTCGCCCGGTTCTGGTTCGCCGGGCACATGGCCCAGGACAAGGCCATCCAGCTCTACCCGCGCACCACGTGGATCATCATGTACTGCCTGATGATCCTCGCCGTGCTCGGCATGATGGCCGTGGTCAACCGGGGCTCCGGGTGGGTCGAGCGCATGCTGCGCCCGAGCGGCGCCGGGGCCGGTTCCGCTTCGGGCCCCGCTTCGGGCCCCGCTTCGGATTCCGCTTCCGGGGCCGGGCTCGCCCGGGTCATCCCGCCGCGGGTGGTCCGCCAGCTCGCCGCCGGGATGGTGTGCGTGGTCGCCCTGTTCGCCACCATGGGCGCGTCCTGGTCGGTCAACCGCTACATGCCCTCGTCCGACGTCGACTCGATGGGCATCGACGCGTACCGCGCACACGTCATCAAGCAGCGCGACGGCAGCTGCCCGCGCTTCTCGCCCCGCGAGAACTGCTGGGACATCGAGAAGGACGACTGGAAGCCCGGCCCCATCCAGGACTTCATCTGGTGCGCCGGCATCGTGGCCGACGACTGGCCCAGCGTCTGCGGGATGGAGGCCCCCAAGCGCGTGCGCTCGCGGGCGGACATCGAGCGCGACGCCGAGGCCGACCGGCAGGCCCGCAAGGAAGCCGCTCAGAAGGAGAAGGACGCCCAGAAGAGGTGACGGCGGCGCGGCCCGGACGTCCCCGGGCTGCCTCCGTCCCGGCCGTTCCCTCGACGCCCCGGGCGGACGCACAACCGGCTCTCCGCACGGCCCGACCCGCTCCGCGCCTCCGGCCCTGCCGCGCAGCCGGAGGTCGCCGCCGTCAAGGGCGTGCCGGTGCGGCCGGGCGTCGAAGCCGCCTCCGGTGGCGTCTGCGGCGGCGTCCTGACCATCGGCCGGTCGACCGGCACGGCCGGCGACCGCGTTCCGCGGGTGACCTGATCGCCGACATCACGGGTTGCTTCAGCAAGTAGCAGAGACGTTTCGGCGGGGCCCTCGGGAGCTGGTCCTGGGGGCCCCGCCTTTTCCAGGGGTGGGACATGGGAACGAACGACAACGACGACAGGCCGGCGCTCTCCGACGAGGAGTGGGCCCGGTTCCTGGAGCAGGCCCAGGCGGGCGCGGGCCAGGCCCCGCAGGAGCCCTCCGCCCGGCAGCGCATGGTCACCGCGCGGCTGCGCGCCGAGCCCGCGGAGCCGGCCGGCTGGCGCACCGGTCCGGCCTGGCAGGAGAGGGAGCGGCGGGGGAGGGGCAAGCGGCGGCTCAAGGCCGCGGCGGCGGTCGTCTTCATCGCGGCCCTCGCGCTGATCGCCGTACGCCCGGAACTGGTCATCGACCGGGTCACCGGCAAGGCCGGGCGGGACGAGAAGGCCCGCGAGCCGCTGCCCGCCGAGACCGCCCGGCCCAGCGCCCCGCCCTCGGCCCCCGCTGCGGACCGGCCGACGCTCAAGGACCCCTTCAGGGGCTCTCCGGCCCTCCAGTGGGCCGACGGAGCAGCCGGGATCGAGCTCCCGGAGGCCCAGGCCGTCGGCGGGATGAGCAAGGAGCAGGTCGCCGACGCGCTGGAGAAGGCCAAGCAGTTCCTGGTCTCGGCCAACCTCGACCCGGCGACCTTGCGCGGGGAGCGGCCGGCGGCGGCGCTGGAGCTGCTCGATCCGAAGCTGGAGGACGAGCTGAGCCGCCTGGAGGGCTCGCTGACGGCCCCGACGAAGGAGAACGACCCGCTGCACCTGTTCACCCGGGTCAAGCCGGCCGAGCTGAAGCCCGCGGGCGACGTGGTCAAGGTCCGCGGCCGGATGTGGGTGGAGCCCGGCAAGGAGGCCGGCCAGGCCAACGTGCTGGCCGACTACACCTTCGTCCACCCCTTCGTGAAGGCGAAGCCGGGCGCCGAGCAGGTGGAGCGCGCCATCGTGCGGCGCGAGATCACCTTCTCGATCGCCGACCCGCGCAAGTGGCAGGCCACCGCCGGCAAGATCTGGCTGGAGAAGACGAACGTCGACCTCGCCAACACCGCCTGCGACGTCCACGACGGATTCCTGCACCCCGTCTTCGACGAGGACCGGCAGGCGGGTCCCGCCCCCTCCGGGACGCCCGTGGACCCGTACGACCGCAGCAAGGCCATCGACTCCGGCGACCGGGAGGGCTGCGGGACTCTCTCGCGCAGCTGAGGCCCGTGGGACGGCCCGGGCGGACCCCAGGCGGGGCCCGGGCCGTTCCGTCGCGTGGCGCGGTTTGACCACTCACCGGGGAGGGGTATTCTCTTCGGCCCGATTGGCGCAGTACGTGTCTTGTATGGCAGACTACTCAAGTTGCTCGGCTGAGTGCCGATGCTGCGCGCCTCCCGCCGGGAGGACCGGAAGCGAGTCCCACAGTACTCGTCGCCTTTACCTGCCTCTCGGGGCAGCAATGGGGCGGACGTACGGGAATCTTCTGGGAAGCGTCAGCACGGTGCCCGCCAGGCGCTCGGTGGGTGTTTCTCCCCCGAACCGCGGCCTTGGGCCGCACCCCCTTGGACGAGGGAATTTCCGTATGGGAATTTTCTGTAGAGGGAGTGCGACACGCCCGACCGCGTGGGTCGGAGAGAAGCGGTGGAGAGATCCACAGCCGACCGAGGGCCAGAGCGTTTCCACAACAGACAGGACTACGGAGTAGCCATGGCGGGACAGAAGATCCGCATCCGGCTCAAGGCCTACGACCACGAGGTCATCGACTCCTCGGCGAAGAAGATCGTCGAGACGGTGACCCGCACTGGTGCGTCGGTCGCAGGCCCGGTGCCGCTGCCCACTGAGAAGAACGTGTACTGCGTCATCAAGTCGCCGCACAAGTACAAGGACTCGCGCGAGCACTTCGAGATGCGCACGCACAAGCGCCTGATCGACATCCTCGACCCGACGCCCAAGACCGTTGACTCGCTGATGCGCCTGGACCTTCCGGCCGGCGTTGACATCGAGATCAAGCTCTGAGAGGCGTCGAGAAGATGGCAAAGCAGATCAAGGGCGTCCTGGGCGAGAAGCTCGGCATGACCCAGGTCTGGGACGAGAACAACCGTGTCGTCCCGGTGACCGTCGTCAAGGCCGGGCCCTGCGTCGTTACCCAGGTCCGTACGAACGACATCGACGGCTACGAGTCGGTCCAGATCGCCTTCGGCGAGATCGACCCGCGCAAGGTGAACAAGCCCCTCAAGGGCCACTTCGCCAAGGCCGACGTGACCCCGCGCCGCCACCTGGTGGAGCTCCGCACCTCCGACGCCAGCGAGTACACGCTCGGCCAGGAGATCACCGCCCAGGTGTTCGAGTCCGGCGTCAAGGTTGACGTCACGGGCAACAGCAAGGGCAAGGGCTTCGCCGGTGTCATGAAGCGGCACAACTTCCGGGGCCTCGGCGCCGGTCACGGTGTGCAGCGCAAGCACCGCTCCCCCGGTTCGATCGGTGGCTGCGCCACCCCTGGGCGTGTCTTCAAGGGCATGCGCATGGCTGGTCGTATGGGCAACGAGCGCGTCACCACCCAGAACCTGACCATCCACGCGGTAGACGCGGAGAAGGGTCTGCTCCTCATCAAGGGCGCAGTCCCCGGTCCGAACGGCGGCCTCGTCCTGGTCCGTACCGCGGCCAAGGGGGCTTGAGGTTAATGAGCACCATTGACATCCTTTCGCCGGCAGGCGACAAGGCCGGTACCGTCGAGCTCCCCGCGGAGATCTTCGACGCGAAGACCAGCGTTCCGCTGATCCACCAGGTCGTCGTCGCTCAGCTGGCTGCTGCCCGTCAGGGCACGCACAAGACGAAGACCCGTGGCGAAGTCCGTGGTGGTGGCCGCAAGCCGTACCGCCAGAAGGGCACCGGCCGCGCCCGTCAGGGTTCGACCCGCGCTCCGCAGTTCGCCGGCGGTGGCGTCGTCCACGGCCCGCAGCCGCGTGACTACTCGCAGCGGACCCCCAAGAAGATGAAGGTCGCCGCCCTCCGTGGTGCCCTCTCGGACCGTGCGCGTCACTCCCGCATCCACGTCGTCACCGGCGTGGTCGAGGGTGCCGTCTCCACGAAGGCCGCCAAGACGCTGTTCGGCAAGATCTCGGAGCGCAAGAACCTGCTCCTGGTCGTCGAGCGCGCCGACGAGGCCGCGTGGCTGTCCGCCCGCAACCTGCCCCAGGTTCACATCCTGGAGCCGGGCCAGCTGAACACGTACGACGTGATCGTCTCTGACGACGTGGTCTTCACCCAGGCCGCGCTCGAGTCCTTCGTGTCTGGCCCCAAGGCCGATGAGACCGAAGGGAGCGACGCCTGATGTCCGAGGCGACCGTTACCAGCAAGACCTTCACTGACCCGCGCGACCTGCTGATCAAGCCGGTTGTCTCGGAGAAGAGCTACGCGCTGCTGGACGAGAACAAGTACACGTTCATCGTCGCGCCCGGCTCCAACAAGACCCAGATCAAGCAGGCCGTCGAGGCGGTCTTCGGGGTCAAGGTCACCGGGGTCAACACGATCAACCGTCAGGGTAAGCGCAAGCGCACCAAGACCGGTTTCGGCAAGCGCGCTGACACCAAGCGCGCCATCGTGACCCTCGCTGAGGGCGACCGAATCGACATCTTCGGCGGCCAGGCCTCCTAACGGAGGTCTAGTCGTCCGGAATCGGACGAGGACTGAGAAATGGGTATCCGCAAGTACAAGCCGACGACCCCGGGCCGTCGTGGCTCCAGCGTCGCCGACTTTGTCGAGATCACGCGGTCCACGCCGGAGAAGTCGCTGGTTCGCCCGCTGCACAGCAAGGGCGGCCGTAACAACACCGGTCGGATCACCGTTCGCCACCAGGGTGGCGGACACAAGCGCGCCTACCGCGTGATCGACTTCCGTCGTCACGACAAGGACGGCGTGCCGGCCAAGGTCGCGCACATCGAGTACGACCCCAACCGCACGGCGCGCATCGCGCTCCTGCACTACGCGGACGGCGAGAAGCGCTACATCATCGCTCCCCGCGGTCTGTCCCAGGGCGACCGGATTGAGAACGGCCCCACGGCCGACATCAAGCCCGGCAACAACCTGGCCCTCCGCAACATCCCGGTCGGTACCACGATCCACGCGATCGAGCTCCGTCCCGGTGGTGGCGCCAAGTTCGCCCGTTCCGCGGGTGCCTCCGTGCAGCTGCTGGCGAAGGAGGGCACGATGGCCCACCTTCGTATGCCGTCCGGTGAGATCCGCCTGGTCGACGCGCGCTGCCGCGCGACGGTCGGCGAGGTCGGCAACGCCGAGCAGTCGAACATCAACTGGGGCAAGGCCGGCCGCATGCGCTGGAAGGGCGTTCGCCCCTCCGTCCGCGGTGTCGCGATGAACCCGGTTGACCACCCGCACGGTGGTGGTGAGGGCAAGACCAGCGGTGGTCGTCACCCGGTCTCCCCGTGGGGTCAGAAGGAGGGTCGTACTCGCTCGCCGAAGAAGGCTTCGAGCAAGTACATCGTCCGCCGCCGCAAGACGAACAAGAAGCGCTAGGAGCGGGTTTAGATGCCGCGCAGTCTCAAGAAGGGACCCTTCGTCGACGGACACCTCGTTAAGAAGGTGGACGCTCAGAACGAAGCTGGTACCAAGAACGTCATCAAGACCTGGTCCCGTCGCTCGATGATCATCCCGGCCATGCTGGGTCACACCATCGCGGTGCACAACGGCAAGACCCACGTCCCGGTGTTCGTCACCGAGTCGATGGTCGGCCACAAGCTCGGCGAGTTCTCGCCGACTCGCACCTTCCGCGGCCACGTCAAGGACGACCGGAAGTCGAAGCGCCGCTAAAGGCGGGGTGGTAACGACTATGACTTACACCGAAGGGACAACCATGGAAGCCAGGGCCCAGGCGCGGTACATCCGCGTCACGCCCATGAAGGCCCGCCGCGTGGTGGACCTTATCCGTGGCATGGATGCCACGGAGGCTCAGGCGGTCCTGCGTTTCGCCCCGCAGGCCGCGAGCGTGCCGGTCGGCAAGGTGCTGGACAGCGCCATTGCCAACGCCGCACACAACTACAACCACCCGGACGCCTCCACGCTGGTCATCAGCGAGGCGTACGTGGACGAGGGCCCGACCCTGAAGCGGTTCCGTCCGCGTGCCCAGGGCCGTGCCTACCGGATCCGCAAGCGGACCAGCCACATCACCGTGGTCGTCAGCAGCAAGGAAGGTTCCCGGTAATGGGCCAGAAGGTAAACCCGCACGGGTTCCGGCTCGGCATCACCACCGACTTCAAGTCGCGTTGGTACGCCGACAAGCTGTACAAGGACTACGTCAAGGAAGACGTCGCCATCCGTCGGATGATGACGTCCGGCATGGAGCGCGCCGGCATCTCGAAGGTTGAGATCGAGCGCACCCGTGACCGCGTGCGTGTGGACATCCACACCGCTCGTCCGGGCATCGTCATCGGCCGCCGTGGCGCCGAGGCCGACCGCATCCGCGGTGACCTCGAGAAGCTCACGGGCAAGCAGGTCCAGCTGAACATCCTCGAGGTCAAGAACCCCGAGCTCGACGCTCAGCTGGTTGCCCAGGCCGTTGCCGAGCAGCTCTCCTCCCGCGTCTCCTTCCGTCGTGCCATGCGCAAGAGCATGCAGGGCACGATGAAGGCCGGCGCCAAGGGCATCAAGATCCAGTGTGGCGGCCGTCTCGGCGGCGCCGAGATGTCCCGCTCCGAGTTCTACCGCGAGGGTCGTGTGCCGCTGCACACGCTGCGCGCGAACGTGGACTACGGCTTCTTCGAGGCCAAGACCACCTTCGGCCGTATCGGTGTGAAGGTCTGGATCTACAAGGGCGACGTCAAGAACATCGCCGAGGTTCGCGCCGAGAACGCTGCGGCCCGTGCGGGTAACCGCCCGGCCCGTGGTGCCGGCGCTGGCGACCGTCCCGCCGGCCGTGGTGGCCGTGGTGGCGAGCGCGGCGGCCGTGGTGGCCGCAAGCCGCAGCAGGCTGCTGGTGCCGAGGCCCCCAAGGCCGACGCTCCCGCCGCCGCTCCGGCCGAGAGCACCGGAACGGAGGCCTGACCGACATGCTGATCCCTCGTAGGGTCAAGCACCGCAAGCAGCACCACCCGAAGCGCCGCGGTATGGCCAAGGGCGGTACTGAGGTCTCGTTCGGCGAGTACGGCATCCAGGCGCTCACCCCCGCCTACGTGACGAACCGCCAGATCGAGGCGGCTCGTATCGCGATGACCCGCCACATCAAGCGTGGCGGCAAGGTCTGGATCAACATCTACCCGGACCGTCCGCTGACGAAGAAGCCGGCCGAGACCCGCATGGGTTCCGGTAAGGGTTCTCCCGAGTGGTGGATCGCGAACGTGCACCCGGGCCGGGTCATGTTCGAGCTGTCCTACCCGAACGAGAAGATTGCTCGTGAGGCGCTCACCCGCGCTGCTCACAAGCTTCCGATGAAGTGCCGGATTGTTCGGCGCGAGGCAGGTGAGTCGTGATGGCGACGGGAACCAAGGCGTCCGAGCTGCGTGAGCTCGGCAACGAGGAGCTCGTTGGCAAGCTGCGCGAGGCCAAGGAGGAGCTGTTCAAGCTCCGCTTCCAGGCGGCCACGGGTCAGCTGGAGAACAACGGCCGGCTCAAGTCCGTCCGTAAGGACATCGCTCGCATCTACACCCTGATGCACGAGCGTGAGCTCGGTATCGAGACGGTGGAGAGCGCCTGATGAGCGAGAAGAACGTGACTGAGACGAACGAGCGCGGCTTCCGCAAGACCCGTGAGGGTCTCGTCGTCAGCGACAAGATGGACAAGACCGTCGTCGTCGCCGTCGAGGACCGCGTCAAGCACGCGCTGTACGGCAAGGTCATCCGCCGTACGAACAAGCTCAAGGCTCACGACGAGCAGAACGCTGCCGGCGTCGGCGACCGCGTCCTCATCATGGAGACGCGTCCGCTGTCGGCGAGCAAGCGCTGGCGCATCGTCGAGATCCTCGAGAAGGCCAAGTAATCACCTGAGGGGTTTCCCTCAGGTCAGTTCCGCCAGGCTCGGTGGGGGCCTCGCTCCTCGGAGTGAAGCCCCCGCCGGGAACCGGCAGACAAACAGGAGATAGACGTGATCCAGCAGGAGTCGCGACTGCGTGTCGCCGACAACACTGGTGCCAAGGAGATCCTTTGCATCCGTGTTCTCGGTGGCTCCGGTCGCCGCTACGCGGGCATCGGTGACGTCATCGTCGCCACCGTCAAGGACGCGATCCCCGGTGGCAACGTGAAGAAGGGTGACGTCGTCAAGGCGGTCATCGTTCGCACCGTCAAGGAGCGCCGCCGCCAGGACGGCTCGTACATCCGCTTCGACGAGAACGCCGCTGTCATTCTCAAGAACGACGGCGACCCTCGTGGCACCCGTATCTTCGGCCCCGTGGGCCGTGAGCTGCGCGAGAAGAAGTTCATGAAGATCATCTCGCTCGCGCCGGAGGTGCTGTAAGCATGAAGATCAAGAAGGGCGACCTGGTCCAGGTCATCACCGGTAAGGACAAGGGCAAGCAGGGCAAGGTCATCGCGGCCATGCCCAGCGAGAACCGCGTCCTCGTCGAGGGTGTCAACCGGGTCAAGAAGCACACCAAGGCCGGTCAGACCGCTGGTGGTTCGCAGACCGGTGGCATCGTGATCACCGAGGCGCCGATCCACGTCAGCAACGTTCAGCTGGTTGTGGAGAAGGACGGCCAGAAGGTCGTTACCCGCGTCGGTTTCCGCTTCGACGACGAGGGCAACAAGATCCGCGTTGCCAAGCGGACGGGTGAGGACATCTGATGGCTACCACTCCGCGTCTCAAGACGAAGTACCGCGAGGACATCGCGGGCAAGCTGCGTGAGGAGTTCTCGTACGAGAACGTCATGCAGATCCCCGGTCTCGTGAAGATCGTGGTCAACATGGGTGTGGGCGACGCCGCCCGCGACTCCAAGCTGATCGACGGCGCCATCCGCGACCTGACGACGATCACCGGTCAGAAGCCGGCCGTCACGAAGGCCCGCAAGTCCATCGCGCAGTTCAAGCTGCGTGAGGGTCAGCCGATCGGCTGCCACGTCACCCTCCGTGGTGACCGCATGTGGGAGTTCCTGGACCGTACGCTGTCGCTCGCGCTGCCGCGTATCCGTGACTTCCGTGGTCTGTCGCCGAAGCAGTTCGACGGCCGTGGCAACTACACCTTCGGTCTCACGGAGCAGGTCATGTTCCACGAGATCGACCAGGACAAGATCGACCGTACCCGGGGTATGGACATCACCGTGGTCACCACGGCGACCAACGACGCTGAGGGCCGCGCGCTCCTTCGTCACCTCGGCTTCCCCTTCAAGGAGGCGTAAGCGAGATGGCGAAGAAGGCTCTCATCGCGAAGGCTGCCCGCAAGCCCAAGTTCGGTGTGCGTGCGTACACCCGCTGCCAGCGCTGCGGTCGTCCCCACTCCGTGTACCGCAAGTTCGGCCTGTGCCGCGTCTGCCTTCGTGAGATGGCTCACCGTGGCGAGCTGCCGGGCGTGACCAAGAGCTCCTGGTAATTCCCTCCAGTCCGCAAGGACTTGGGAAGTTCCAGAGACTCTCGGTAAGCATCTGGTCGGTGGGTGCCCTGCTCCGCATGCCGTAGGCTTGTGGGGTTGGGCGTCCGCCGTCCATAACGACTTACTACGCCGTAGGTCCCCGCACCGCACCCGTCCCGCCACTGAGTGGGGAGAGGGATGGCGCATACAGGAAACCCCGGCGAGAGAGGCCGAAGGCCACTTCATGACCATGACTGACCCGATCGCAGACATGCTGACCCGTCTGCGTAACGCTAACTCGGCGTACCACGACACCGTCGTGATGCCGCACAGCAAGATCAAGTCGCACATCGCGGAGATCCTCAAGCAGGAGGGTTTCATCACCGGCTGGAAGGTCGAGGACGCCGAGGTCGGCAAGAACCTCGTCCTCGAGCTGAAGTTCGGGCCGAACCGTGAGCGCTCCATCGCGGGCATCAAGCGGATCTCGAAGCCCGGTCTGCGCGTGTACGCAAAGTCCACCAACCTGCCGAAGGTGCTCGGCGGCCTGGGCGTGGCGATCATCTCCACGTCCCACGGTCTCCTCACCGGCCAGCAGGCAGGCAAGAAGGGCGTAGGTGGGGAAGTCCTCGCCTACGTCTGGTAGTCGGGAACGGAGGAAAAGCAATGTCGCGAATCGGCAAGCTCCCCATCCAGGTTCCCGCCGGTGTGGACGTCACCATCGATGGCCGCACGGTCGCGGTGAAGGGCCCCAAGGGTCTCCTCTCGCACACCGTCGCCGCGCCGATCGAGATCGTCAAGGGTGAGGACGGCGTTCTGAACGTCACCCGCCCCAACGACGAGCGTCAGAACAAGGCCCTGCACGGCCTGTCCCGCACGCTGGTGGCGAACATGATCACCGGTGTGACCACGGGATACGTCAAGGCTCTCGAGATCAGCGGTGTCGGTTACCGCGTCGCCGCGAAGGGCTCCGCTCTGGAGTTCCAGCTTGGTTACAGCCACCCGATCCTGATCGAGGCGCCCGAGGGCATCTCCTTCAAGGTCGAGTCGCCCACCAAGTTCTCGGTCGAGGGCATCGACAAGCAGAAGGTCGGCGAGGTCGCCGCCAACATCCGCAAGCTGCGGAAGCCCGACCCGTACAAGGCCAAGGGTGTCAAGTACGCCGGCGAGGTCATCCGCCGCAAGGTCGGAAAGGCTGGTAAGTAGCCATGGCATACGGTGTGAAGATCGCCAAGGGCGACGCGTACAAGCGCGCTGCCAAGGCTCGCCGCCACATCCGCATCCGCAAGAACGTCTCGGGTACGGCGGAGCGTCCGCGCCTCGTCGTGACGCGTTCCAACCGCAACATCGTTGCTCAGGTCATCGACGACCTCCAGGGTCACACCCTGGCGTCCGCGTCGACCCTGGACGCTTCGATCCGCGGTGGCGAAGGCGACAAGAGCTCGCAGGCCCAGGCTGTCGGCGCGCTCGTCGCCGAGCGTGCCAAGGCCGCGGGTGTCGAGACCGTCGTGTTCGACCGCGGTGGCAACCGATACGCCGGGCGCATTGCCGCTCTGGCTGACGCCGCCCGCGAAGCCGGGCTGAAGTTCTAAGCCCCGGTTCCGGGACTCACGGACGTAACAGAGAGAGGTAATCCAATGGCTGGACCCCAGCGCCGCGGAAGCGGTGCCGGTGGCGGCGAGCGGCGGGACCGGAAGGGTCGCGACGGTGGCCCTGCCGCCGAGAAGACCGCTTACGTTGAGCGCGTTGTCGCGATCAACCGCGTCGCCAAGGTTGTCAAGGGTGGTCGCCGCTTCAGCTTCACCGCGCTGGTCGTGGTGGGCGACGGTGACGGCACTGTAGGTGTCGGTTACGGCAAGGCCAAGGAAGTTCCCGCGGCCATCGCCAAGGGTGTCGAGGAAGCCAAGAAGAACTTCTTCAAGGTTCCGCGCATCCAGGGCACCATCCCGCACCCGATCCAGGGCGAGAAGGCGGCCGGCGTTGTCCTGCTGAAGCCTGCTTCCCCCGGTACCGGTGTGATCGCCGGTGGCCCGGTGCGCGCCGTTCTGGAGTGCGCCGGCGTTCACGACATCCTGTCGAAGTCGCTCGGCTCCGACAACGCGATCAACATCGTGCACGCGACCGTGGAGGCCCTCAAGGGCCTGCAGCGTCCCGAGGAGATCGCGGCTCGCCGTGGTCTGCCCCTCGAGGACGTCGCCCCCGCGGCCCTGCTTCGTGCGCGTGCTGGGGCGGGTGTCTAATGGCCCGCCTCAAGATCACGCAGACGAAGTCGTACATCGGCAGCAAGCAGAACCACCGCGACACGCTGCGTTCGCTCGGGCTCAAGCGCCTGAACGACGTGGTCGTCAAGGAGGACCGCCCCGAGTTCCGCGGAATGGTTCACACCGTCCGCCACCTCGTGACGGTTGAGGAGGTTGACTAATCATGGCTGAGAACAGCCCGCTGAAGGCCCACAACCTCCGTCCCGCCCCCGGCGCCAAGACCGCGAAGACCCGTGTCGGTCGTGGTGAGGCGTCGAAGGGTAAGACGGCCGGTCGTGGTACGAAGGGCCAGAAGGCCCGTTACCAGATCCCGCAGCGCTTCGAGGGTGGGCAGATGCCCCTCCACATGCGTCTGCCGAAGCTCAAGGGCTTCAAGAACCCGTTCCGCACCGAGTTCCAGGTTGTCAACCTGGACAAGCTCGGCGCTCTCTACCCCGAGGGTGGAGAGGTCACGGTGGCCGACCTGGTCGCCAAGGGCGCGGTGCGCAAGAACAGCCTCGTCAAGGTCCTGGGCCAGGGCGAGATCTCCGTGGCGCTGACGGTTTCGGTTGACGCCGTTTCCGCCTCCGCCAAGGAGAAGATTGCCGCTGCCGGCGGCACCGTCACCGAGCTCGTCTAAGACGAACCAGGTGACAGATAGCTAGAAACCCGACCGGGGATGCCTCACATATGGGGCATCCCCGGTTGGTCGTTCCACGGGGGGCGCAGTCGCCGGTAAGGTGGCCTGCACCTTTGCTTGTACGTATTCGTCGATCCCTCAGACCGTCACCTCTGACGCAGTAGCGCGGGGGTCGCAGGAGGCACCGTGCTCACCGCGTTCGCCCGGGCGTTCAAGACGCCCGACCTGCGCAAGAAGCTGCTCTTCACGCTCGGCATCATCGTGCTGTTCCGGCTCGGGTCCCACATCCCGGTACCCGGCGTGAGCTACAAGAACGTTCAGATCTGTGTGGACCAGGCCGGGAGCAGCAACAGCCTCTTCGGTCTCGTCAACATGTTCAGCGGCGGTGCGCTGCTGCAGATCACGATCTTCGCGCTCGGCATCATGCCGTACATCACGGCGAGCATCATCCTGCAGCTGCTGACCGTGGTCATCCCGAAACTGGAGAACCTCAAAAAAGAGGGTCAGTCCGGCACCGCGAAGATCACTCAGTACACGCGCTATCTGACGGTCGCACTCGCGATCCTGCAGGGCACCGGCCTCGTCGCCACCGCCCGCACTGGTGCCCTGTTCCAGGGTTGCCAGGTCGCCAGCCAGATCGTCCCGAACCGGTCGATCTTCACCACCATCGTCATGGTCATCACCATGACCGCGGGCACCTGTGTCGTCATGTGGCTCGGTGAGCTCGTGACGGACCGCGGCATCGGCAACGGCATGTCGATCCTGATGTTCATCTCGATCGCCGCCGGCTTCATCGGTGCCCTGTGGCAGATCAAGCTCCAGGGCAAGATCGCCGACGGCTGGGTCGAGTTCGGCGTGGTCATCCTCGTCGGCCTGGCCATGGTCGCGCTCGTCGTCTTCGTCGAGCAGGCGCAGCGTCGGATTCCGGTCCAGTACGCGAAGCGCATGATCGGCCGCCGCGCGTACGGGGGCACCTCGACGTACATCCCGCTCAAGGTGAACCAGGCCGGTGTCATCCCGGTCATCTTCGCCTCGTCGCTGCTGTACATCCCGGCGCTGATCGTGCAGTTCAGCGGCTCGACCGCCGGCTGGGCCACCTGGATCCAGAAGCACTTCGTCAAGGGCGACCACCCGTACTACATCGCGGCCTACTTCCTCCTGATCGTCTTCTTCGCGTTCTTCTACGTGGCGATTTCTTTCAACCCCGAGGAAGTTGCAGACAACATGAAGAAGTATGGTGGGTTCATCCCGGGTATCCGTGCCGGTCGACCCACCGCCGAGTACCTGAGCTACGTGCTCAACCGGATCACCTGGCCGGGGTCGCTGTACCTGGGTCTCATCGCTCTTGTGCCGACGATGGCGTTGGCCGGCTTCGGAGCGAACCAGAACTTCCCGTTCGGCGGGACGAGCATCCTCATCATCGTGGGTGTGGGTCTGGAAACCGTGAAGCAGATCGAGAGCCAGCTCCAGCAGCGCAATTACGAAGGGTTCCTCCGCTGATGCGAATCGTCCTCGTCGGACCGCCCGGTGCGGGCAAGGGAACGCAGGCCGCGTTCCTTGCGAAGAACCTGTCGATCCCGCACATCTCCACGGGCGACCTCTTCCGCGCCAACATCAGCCAGAACACCGAGCTGGGCCAGCGCGCGAAGGCGTTCATGGACGCCGGTGACCTCGTCCCCGACGAGATCACCATCGGCATGGCCAAGGACCGGATGGAGCAGCCGGACGCCGTGAACGGCTTCCTGCTGGACGGCTTCCCGCGCAACGTCTCCCAGGCGGAGGCGCTGGACGAGATGCTGCAGGCCGCCAGCATGAAGCTGGATGCCGTCCTCGACCTGGAGGTCGAGGAGGACGAGGTCGTCAAGCGCATCGCCGGCCGCCGGATCTGCCGCAACGACTCCGCGCACGTCTTCCACGTCGTGTACGCGGCGCCGAAGACCGAGGGTGTCTGCGACACCTGCGGCGGCGAGCTGTACCAGCGTGACGACGACTCCGAGGCCACGGTGCGCAACCGGCTGGAGGTCTACCACACGCAGACCGAGCCGATCATCGACTACTACAAGGCCCAGGGCCTGCTGGTGACGATCCCCGCCCTCGGCGAGGTCGCGGACGTCACGCAGCGTGCGATGGACGCGCTCAAGAAGTAGCAACCTTGTGGTGAGCAGAACGGCCGCGGTGTCCCCAGGACCCCGCGGCCGTACTGTTGAGACGACCGGCACACCGGCATGAACGCAGACCGAAGTCCGAAGGTGGAAGGCACTACCCATGGTCCAGATCAAGACCCCCGAGCAGATCGCGAAGATGCGCGAGGCAGGGCTGGTCGTCGCCGCGATCCACGCGGCGACCCGTGAGGCGGCCGTACCGGGCGCCACGACGCGGGATCTGGACATGGTGGCCCGCAAGGTCATCGCGGATGCCGGGGCCAAGTCGAACTTCCTCGGCTACGGCGGCTTCCCCGCGACGATCTGCACGTCCGTGAACGAGGTCGTGGTCCACGGCATCCCGGACGACAAGACGGTCCTCAAGGACGGCGACGTCATCTCGATCGACGCCGGCGCGATCGTCGACGGCTGGCACGGCGACGCCGCGTACACGGCCTTCGTGGGCACGGGTCACGCTCCGGAGCTGATCGAGCTCTCGCGGGTGACCGAGGAGTCGATGTGGGCCGGCATCGCGGCCATGAAGCTCGGCAACCGCCTCGTGGACATCTCCAAGGCGATCGAGGGCTACATCCGCCGCCAGCCGCGGCCCGCGACCGGCAAGTACGGGATCATCGAGGACTACGGCGGCCACGGCATCGGGTCCGAGATGCACATGGACCCGCACCTGCTGAACTACGTCTCGCGCAAGCGGGGCAAGGGCATCAAGCTGGTCCCGGGCGTCTGCCTGGCGATCGAGCCGATGGTCTCCCTGGGCACCCCCCAGACGGAGGTCCTGGCGGACGACTGGACGGTCATCACCACGGACGGCACCTGGTCCTCGCACTGGGAGCACTCCATCGCCCTGACCGAGGCCGGGCCCATCGTCCTGACCAGCCCGGACTGCGGCAAGGCGAAGCTGGCGGAGTACGGCGTCACCACCGCGCCGGACCCGCTCGGTTAATGATCTACGCTGTGGGGCAAACTTTCCGGATTCGTCTTTCTGGGTGCCCTGACGTAGACTGACTCGTCGGCTCCTTTGCACCCGCATGTCCGCATGCGAAGCAGGGAGCTGATCAAGGTAGCCGATTCGAAGGGCGAAGCGTGGCCAAGAAGCAAGGTGCCATCGAAATCGAGGGCACCGTGATCGAGTCCCTCCCGAACGCGATGTTCAAGGTGGAACTGCAGAACGGTCACAAGGTCCTCGCGCACATCAGCGGCAAGATGCGTATGCACTACATCCGCATCCTCCCGGATGACCGGGTCGTTGTGGAGCTGTCTCCGTACGACCTCACGCGTGGCCGGATCGTCTACCGATACAAGTAGATCTTGTCCTCACTCCTGCCCGGACGTCTCGTCCCGGTGCGGGTGGTGGCACTGACCCGGAGAACCTCACCAACATGAAGGTCAAGCCGAGCGTCAAGAAGATCTGCGACAAGTGCAAGGTGATCCGCCGTCACGGTCGGGTCATGGTCATCTGCGACAACCTGCGCCACAAGCAGCGCCAGGGCTGACGCACGCCGACCGACCTGCACTACGCAGTTCTTCGCGCGACGTAAGAAAACGTACATACGCAGAACCCGCCCAGCCCTGAGAAGGGCCGGCGGCACCTCCGGCGGGGGCCGGGGACCCGGACGTACCACCATCCATCAGGGTGGTCGGCGGTCGGGAGTGGTTCTGCGGAAGACCCCCGAACACACAGGAGCCATTTGTGGCACGCGTTTCCGGTGTTGACATCCCGCGCGAAAAGCGCGTGGAGATCGCACTCACCTACGTCTTCGGTATCGGGCGCACCCGGTCCAAGGAGATCCTCGCCTCCACCGGCGTGAACCCGAACACCCGCGTTCGTGACCTGGCCGAAGAGGACCTCGTCAAGATCCGCGAGTACGTGGACGCCAACCTCCGTACCGAGGGTGACCTCCGCCGCGAGATCCAGGGCGACATTCGCCGCAAGATCGAGATCCAGTGCTACCAGGGCATCCGCCACCGTCGCGGCCTCCCGGTGCACGGTCAGCGCACCAGCACGAACGCGCGTACCCGCAAGGGCCCGCGTCGCGCGATCGCCGGTAAGAAGAAGCCGGGCAAGAAGTAGTCCTGTTCAGCGGTCTTGCGCTGTAGGACCGACCACCTCCCGTAGGAGATTTAGATGCCCCCCAAGGGTCGTCAGGGCGCTGCCAAGAAGGTGCGCCGCAAGGAAAAGAAGAACGTCGCTCACGGGCACGCCCACATCAAGAGCACGTTCAACAACACGATCGTCTCGATCACGGACCCCTCGGGCAACGTGATCTCCTGGGCCTCCGCCGGCCACGTCGGCTTCAAGGGCTCGCGCAAGTCCACCCCCTTCGCCGCGCAGATGGCCGCCGAGTCGGCCGCCCGCCGCGCGCAGGAGCACGGCATGCGCAAGGTTGACGTCTTCGTCAAGGGTCCGGGCTCCGGCCGCGAGACCGCGATCCGCTCCCTCCAGGCCACCGGCCTCGAGGTCGGCTCGATCCAGGACGTCACCCCCACCCCGCACAACGGCTGCCGCCCGCCGAAGCGCCGCCGCGTCTGACGCAGCGGACGCACTTGTGCGTCTTTGAGTGTCCGGGCGGTACGAACCCCTTCGGGGGGACGTGCCGCCCGTACCCTTGCAGTACCTGGCTTTACCCGTCGGGCGTCAAATAGTGGGCGTCCACGACTGAAGGAACACACATGCTTATCGCTCAGCGTCCTTCGCTGACCGAAGAGGTCGTCGACGAGTACCGCTCGCGGTTCGTGATCGAGCCGCTCGAGCCGGGCTTCGGCTACACCCTCGGCAACTCGCTGCGCCGCACGCTCCTGTCCTCGATCCCGGGTGCCGCTGTCACCAGCATCCGCGTGGACGGCGTCCTGCACGAGTTCACCACCGTGCCCGGTGTCAAGGAAGACGTCACCGACATCATCCTCAACATCAAGCAGCTGGTCGTCTCCTCGGAGCACGACGAGCCGGTCGTGATGTACCTGCGCAAGCAGGGTCCCGGCCTGGTCACCGCTGCCGACATCGCGCCCCCGGCCGGTGTCGAGGTGCACAACCCGGACCTCGTCCTCGCCACGCTCAACGGCAAGGGCAAGCTGGAGATGGAGCTGACCGTCGAGCGCGGTCGCGGCTACGTCTCCGCCGTCCAGAACAAGCAGCTGGGCCAGGAGATCGGCCGCATCCCGGTCGACTCCATCTACAGCCCGGTCCTCAAGGTCACCTACAAGGTCGAGGCGACCCGAGTCGAGCAGCGCACCGACTTCGACAAGCTCATCGTCGACGTCGAGACCAAGCAGGCCATGCGCCCGCGCGACGCCATGGCGTCCGCCGGCAAGACCCTGGTCGAGCTGTTCGGTCTGGCGCGCGAGCTCAACATCGACGCCGAGGGCATCGACATGGGCCCGTCCCCGACGGACGCCGCCCTGGCCGCCGACCTGGCGCTGCCGATCGAGGAGCTCGAGCTCACCGTTCGGTCGTACAACTGCCTCAAGCGCGAGGGCATCCACTCCGTGGGTGAGCTCGTCGCCCGCTCCGAGGCCGACCTGCTCGACATCCGCAACTTCGGTGCGAAGTCGATCGACGAGGTCAAGGCGAAGCTGGCCGGCATGGGCCTGGCCCTCAAGGACAGCCCGCCCGGATTCGACCCGACCGCCGCCGCCGACGCCTTCGGCGCCGACGACGACGCGGACGCCGGTTTCGTGGAGACCGAGCAGTACTGAGCACCACCCGTAGAACTTTCCCGCGGCAGCCGCCGCGGGGGAACTGACACCGGTACCTGACACGGCCGGTGCAGATATGAAGGAGTAACACCATGCCGCGTCCCGCAAAGGGTGCCCGTCTGGGCGGCAGCGCCGCGCACGAGAAGCACCTTCTCGCGAACCTCGCGAAGGCGCTCTTCGAGCACGGCCGCATCACCACCACCGAGGCCAAGGCCCGCCGCCTGCGTCCCTACGCCGAGCGTCTGGTCACCAAGGCCAAGAAGGGCGACATCCACAACCGTCGCCTGGTGCTGCAGACGATCACGGACAAGAGCATCGTGCACACGCTGTTCACCGAGATCGCCCCGCGCTACGAGAACCGCCCCGGTGGTTACACGCGCATCACCAAGATCGGCAACCGTCGTGGCGACAACGCCCCGATGGCCGTGATCGAGCTGGTCGAGGCCCTTACGGTCGCCCAGCAGGCCACCGGTGAGGCCGAGGCCGCCACCAAGCGCGCGGTCAAGGAGGCGGAGGCTGTCGAGACCCCCGCCGAGGAGACCAAGGAGGCCTGATCCCGCTTCGGGATCGAGCTTGCTTGATCGGCTCTGAACGGGCCCGCCCCTTCCCGGGGCGGGCCCGTTCTGCGTTTTCTGACGTTCTTGAGCTTCTGAGAGGATCGGTCACGTGAGTGACGAGGTGGAGCCCGGGCACGTCCGGGTACGGCTGGACCTGTCGTACGACGGGAAGGACTTCTCCGGCTGGGCGAAGCAGCGCGTGCTGCGGACCGTCCAGGGCGAGCTGGAGTCGGCCCTGCAGACCGTGATGCGGCTGCCGGACCCGGTCGAGCTGACGGTGGCCGGGCGGACCGACGCGGGCGTGCACGCGCGCGGGCAGGTCGCCCAGTTCGACGTGCGCGACGAGGTGTGGGCCGAGCACCACGACAAGCTGCTGCGCCGCCTCGCGGGCCGGCTGCCGCACGACGTACGGGTGTGGAAGGCCGCCGAGGCCCCCGAGGGCTTCAACGCCCGGTTCTCCGCCATCTGGCGCCGCTACGCCTACCGCGTCGGCGACCACCAGGGCGGCGTGGACCCGCTGCGCCGCGGGCACGTGCTGTGGCACCAGTGGCCGCTGGACGTGGACGCCATGAACGAGGCCGCCGCCGCGCTGCTCGGCGAGCACGACTTCGCCGCGTACTGCAAGAAGCGCGAGGGCGCCACGACCATCCGCACCCTCCAGCAGCTCAGCTGGGAGCGCGCCGAGGACGGGATCGTCACCGCGACCGTCCGCGCCGACGCCTTCTGCCACAACATGGTCCGCTCGCTGGTCGGCGCCCTGCTGCACGTCGGGGACGGGCACCGGCCGACCGACTGGCCGGGGAAGGTCCTGCGGGCCGCCGTACGGGACTCCTCGGTGCACGTCGTGAAGCCGCACGGGCTCACCCTGGAGGAGGTCGGCTACCCGGCGGACGAGCTGCTGGCCGCCCGCAGCAAGGAGGCGCGCAACATGCGCACCCTCCCGGGCGCCGGCTGCTGCTGACCCGCCGGCGGCCGCCGCCGAATCCGTTTGGGCGGATCGGCGCCGGGCCTGGACAATGCCCCGCATGGGACATCTCGAAGCCAGCCACCTGGAGTACTACCTTCCCGACGGGCGGGTCCTGCTCCCCGACGTCTCCTTCCGCGTGGGGGAGGGGTCGGTCGTCGCCCTCGTCGGGGCGAACGGCGCCGGCAAGTCCACCCTGCTGAAGCTGATCTCCGGCGACCTCCAGCCGCACGGCGGCGGGACCACCGTCAGCGGCGGCCTCGGCGTGATGTCGCAGTTCGTGGGCTCCGTACGGGACGAGACGACCGTACGGGACCTGCTGGTCTCGGTGGCCCAGCCGCGGATCCGGGAGGCCGCGAAGGCCGTCGACCGCGCCGAGCACCTGATCATGACGGTGGACGACGAGTCCGCGCAGATGGCGTACGCGCAGGCGCTCAGCGACTGGGCCGACGTACAGGGCTACGAGGCGGAGACCCTGTGGGACGTCTGCACGATGGCCGCGCTGGCCATCCCGTACGACGCCGCGCAGTTCCGCGAGGTGCGCACGCTGTCGGGCGGTGAGCAGAAGCGGCTCGTGCTGGAGGCGCTGCTGCGCGGACCGGACGAGGTGCTGCTGCTCGACGAGCCGGACAACTACCTGGACGTCCCGGGCAAGCGGTGGCTGGAGGAGCAGCTGAAGGCCACCCGCAAGACGGTGCTCTTCGTGTCCCACGACCGGGAGCTGCTGTCCCGGGCTGCCGAGAAGATCATCAGCCTGGAGCCGAGCCCCACGGGCACGGACGTGTGGGTGCACGGCGCGGGCTTCGACACGTACCACGACGCCCGCAAGGAGCGCTTCGCGCGCTTCGAGGAGCTCAAGCGGCGCTGGGACGAGGAGCACGCCCGGCTGAGGGCGCTGGTCCTGCGGCTGCGCAACCAGGCGGCGAGCAGCCCCGACATGGCCTCGCGCTACCGGGCGATGCAGACGCGGTTCCAGAAGTTCGAGGAGGCCGGCCCGCCGCCGGAGCCGCCGCGCGAGCAGGACATCAAGATGCGCCTGAAGGGCGGCCGGACCGGCGTGCGCGCGCTGACCGTCGAGAATCTTGAGCTCACCGGGCTGATGAAGCCGTTCTCGCTGGAGGTCTTCTACGGAGAGCGGGTCGCGGTGCTCGGCTCGAACGGCTCCGGGAAGTCGCACTTCCTGCGGCTGCTGGCGGGCGAGGACGTCAAGCACACGGGCGGCTTCAAGCTGGGCGCCCGGGTGGTCCCCGGTCACTTCGCGCAGACGCACGCCCACCCCGAGCTCTTCGGCCGCACGCTCGTCGACATCCTGTGGACGGAGGCCGCGAAGCCGCTCGGCCCCGCCATGGCCGTCCTGCGCCGCTACGAGCTGGAGCGCCAGGGGGAGCAGCCGTTCGAGCGGCTGTCGGGCGGCCAGCAGGCGCGTTTCCAGATCCTGCTGCTGGAGCTGGCGGGTACCACGGCGCTGCTGCTGGACGAGCCGACCGACAACCTGGACCTGGAGTCCGCGGAGGCGCTCCAGGACGGTCTGGAGTCGTACGAGGGCACTGTGCTGTGCGTCACGCACGACCGGTGGTTCGCGCGGACATTTGACCGTTTCCTGGTCTTCGGTTCCGACGGTGTTGTGCGAGAGACTCAGGAACCCGTTTGGGACGAGCGGCGCGTGGAGCGCCGCCGCTGACACGGGTGTTCGGCCCCGCTCGGCGGACGGAGTCCGGCGCAGCCGTCCGAAGCCCCTGAGGCCCCCTGGGGCCGAGGGGTGCGAGGGCGGCGGTGGGAACGGGTCTCGGGAACCCGTTGGGGACGAACGTAGGGTCGAGCGGAAGCGCTGGGGGGAGACTGCCCCCGGGCGGGTCGATCGGGAGGCGTTGTGCGGCTGCGGCCTGACGGCTGGCTCAGGGGATGGGACACCGTAAGGGATCCGGCGTTCGGGCACCGGCTGGTGCTCTGGCTGCTCCGGCCGGCGTCCGGGCCCCTGCGGGCCGTGGCCCTGGCCGTGGTGCTCGGCATCGCGGTCTCCACGAGCCTGCGGGAGAACTGGGGCTCGGACAACGCCTTCGTGGTCAAGGCCGCGCGGACGCTGCTGGACGGCGGCTCCCCGTACGAGGACAAGCGGTTCCTGTACCTGCCGAGCGCCGTGCTGATGGCGGTACCGGAGGCACTGCTGCCGCAGACGGTGCTGCGCTGGCTGCTCCCGGTGGGGATGTCGGGGCTGCTGGGCGCGGGCTGGCTGGCCTCGCTGCGGCTGTTCTCGGTGCCGCTGCGCTCGCGGCTGGCGGTCGGCGGCTTCGCGGTGCTGGCCCTGGCCTACAAGCCGTACGTGAACCTCGTGCTGATCGGCAACTGGACGGCCATATCGGCGGCCGCGCTGCCGGTGGCGCTGCTGCTCGCGCACCGCAGGCAGTGGGCGGCGGCGGGCCTGGTGGTGGGGCTGGCGATCGCCTGCAAACCGATGCTGGTGCCGATCGGGCTGCTGTTCCTGCTGGCCCGGCAGTGGCGGGGGCTGGCCGCGGCCGTGCTGGTGCCGCTGGGGGCCTCGCTGGTGGGGGCGCTGCTGATGCCGAGCCCGTCGCTGTTCTTCACCAAGACCCTGCCGTTCCTCTTCCAGGGGCAGGACGCCTACGCCCTGCCCTGGGACGCCTCGCCGATCGCGGTGCTGCCGCGGCTGGGGGTGCCGCAGCCGGTGGCGGTGGCGGTGGCCTTCGCGGGGGCCGCGGCCGGGCTGTGGGGCGCCTGGCGGCGCTGGCGGCGGCCGGACTCCGCCGAGGGCGAGGCGGGCGACCAGGGGCAATTGCGGCTGGTGGAGACGGCCTGCATGGTGATGCTCGCCGCATTCCTGGTCTCCCGTCCCTCCTTCGACCACTACCTCCTGGTGGTGCTGCCGCTGCTGCTGGCCTCGGGGGTGCGGCCCGGTTCGATGCCCCGCTCGCCCTGGTTCTGGCTGGCCCTGGCGCCCCAGGTGGCCCTGATCCCGTGGCCCTCGGAGCTGGCCCACAAGCGGCGCGCCTTCAAGGACTGCGCCACCCTGTGCGGGCTGGCGATTCTGCTGGCGCGTCGTGCGTTGCTCTCCGGTCGGGTTACTCTGGGACCCGTAACAACTGCGGGGTCCCCACCCAGGACCGAACCGGAGTGCGCCGCGACGCCAGCAGAATCGGCATCGCGGACCGCGTTTTGACCCGTACGGGTCTGCTTGGGTATCCTGCTGGTTTGTTATGCGTATTGGCTTGCTCATTCTCACGTGAAAGGGCCTTACGCCGGTCCACCGGACCGATGACCAGCGGTTCACACGGGTTGCGTCCCTGATGTGAACGAGGGCTGTCGTGATCGTCCGTGGTGACCCTGTCAGGACCTTCCCGTGGGGCTTGCGCCCGTGGGATACCACCACTGAAGAAGCGAAGGCATACGCGTGCGTACGTTCAGCCCCAAGCCCGGCGACATCTCGCGCCAGTGGCTCGTCATCGACGCCCAGGACGTTGTCCTCGGCCGTCTGGCGACCCAGGCCGCTGCCCTCCTGCGTGGCAAGCACAAGCCGACCTATGCGCCTCACATGGACATGGGCGACTTCGTCGTCATCATCAACGCCGACAAGGTGCACCTGTCCGGCAACAAGGCGTCCCAGAAGATGGCGTACCGCCACTCCGGTTTCCCGGGCGGTCTGCGTTCGGTGCGCTACGACGACCTCCTGGCGAACAACCCGGAGAAGGCCGTCGAGAAGGCCGTCAAGGGCATGCTCCCCAAGAACACCCTGGGCCGTCAGATGCTCTCGAAGCTGAAGGTCTACTCGGGCGACCAGCACCCCCACGCTGCCCAGCAGCCGGTGCCGTTCGAGATCACCCAGGTCGCGCAGTAGTTCCGGCCACCCCCTAAGACGTAGAAAATTCTGAGGAGCATCGTGGCCGAGACCACCGCCGAGACCCCCGTCGAAGAGTTCGAGGGCGTCGAGGAGTACACCACCGAGTCTGAGGTCGTCGTCGAGGGCGACTACACCTCCGAGTCCCTTGCCGGCCGCTTCGGCGACCCGCAGCCGGCCGCCGGCCTGGGCCGTCGCAAGAACGCCATCGCCCGCGTCCGGATCGTTCCGGGCACCGGCAAGTGGAAGATCAACGGTCGCACCCTTGAGGACTACTTCCCCAACAAGGTGCACCAGCAGGAAGTCAACGAGCCGTTCAAGCTCCTCGAGCTCGACGGTCGCTACGACATCATCGCCCGCATCGCGGGTGGCGGCGTCTCCGGTCAGGCCGGCGCCCTGCGCCTCGGTGTGGCCCGCGCCCTGAACGAGGCGGACGTCGACAACAACCGCCCGGCGCTGAAGAAGGCCGGCTTCCTTTCCCGCGACGACCGTGCGGTCGAGCGCAAGAAGGCCGGTCTCAAGAAGGCCCGTAAGGCTCCGCAGTACAGCAAGCGTTAATCTGCGCCTGCTGTTCAGCAACAAACCGCCCCGGCAGCACTCTCTGTGCTGCCGGGGCGGTTCGTTTACCGCCACAAGCGGCAAATACATGTCACAAGCGGTCACAAACGAAGCGTGAACTCGGGAGGACAACAGTGGGACAACTCTTCGGGACGGACGGTGTACGCGGCGTCGCCAACGCGGATCTGACGGCTGAGCTCGCGCTCGGCCTCTCCGTGGCAGCTGCCCACGTACTCGCCGAGGCGGGCACCTTCGCGGGCCACCGGGCGACCGCGGTCGTCGGCCGCGACCCCCGCGCCTCCGGCGAATTCCTGGAGGCCGCGGTCGTCGCGGGCCTCGCGAGCGCGGGCGTGGACGTCCTGCGCGTCGGTGTGCTGCCCACCCCGGCGGTGGCGTATCTCACCGGTGCGCTGGGTGCCGACCTCGGCGTGATGCTCTCCGCCAGCCACAACGCGATGCCCGACAACGGCATCAAGTTCTTCGCCCGCGGCGGCCACAAGCTCGCCGACGAGCTGGAGGACCGCATCGAGGCCGTCTACGAGGAGCACCGCACCGGCGCCCCGTGGGACCGGCCCACCGGAGCCGGCGTCGGCCGCGTCTCCGACTACACCGAGGGCTTCGACAAGTACGTCGCCCACCTCATCGGGGTCCTCCCCAACCGCCTCGACGGCCTGAAGATCGTCCTGGACGAGGCGCACGGCGCCGCCGCGTTCGTCTCGCCCGAGGCCTTCACCCGGGCCGGCGCGGAGATCGTCACCATCGGCGCCGAGCCCGACGGCCTCAACATCAACGACGGCTGCGGCTCCACCCACCTGGAGCTCCTCAAGCAGGCCGTGGTCGAGCACGCCGCCGACTTCGGCATCGCGCACGACGGCGACGCGGACCGCTGCCTCGCTGTCGACGGCACCGGCGCCGAGATCGACGGCGACCAGATCCTCGCGGTGCTGGCCCTGGCCATGCGCGAGGCCGGGCAGCTGCGCGGCAACACCGTCGTCGGCACCGTGATGTCCAACCTCGGCTTCAAGCTGGCCATGGAGGGCGAGGGCATCGAGGTCGTGCAGACCGGCGTCGGCGACCGGTACGTGCTGGAGTCGATGAAGGCGAACGGCTACGCGCTCGGCGGCGAGCAGTCCGGCCACGTGATCATCCTCGACCACGCCACGACCGGCGACGGCACGCTCACCGGCCTGCTGCTCGCGGCCCGCGTCGCGGCCACGGGCCGCTCGCTCGCCGAGCTCGCGGGTGTCATGCGGCGGCTGCCGCAGGTGCTGATCAACGTCCCCGACGTGGACAAGTCCCGGGTCGCGACCTCCGGGGAGCTGGCCGCGGCCGTCGCCGACGCCGAGCGCGAGCTGGGCACCACCGGGCGGGTGCTGCTCCGTCCGTCGGGTACCGAGCCGCTCGTACGGGTGATGGTCGAGGCCGCCGACATCGAGCAGGCCCGCGCGGTCGCCGGGCGGCTCGCGGACGCCGTGAAGTCGGCGCTCGGCTAGACGGCCCGGACCGGTCCGAGGTCCCTTTCCGCGTCGGCCCCGCCCTCCCGCTGATCCCGGAGGGCGGGGCCGACGGCGTTCGCGGCGGGATCCGCTCAGGTCGTGGGCCGGCGGGACCACCGGCCGCGCTGGGTCCGCCACAGCGCCTTCTGGCCGTACAGGGTCAGGACGCCGGCCAGCATGATCCCGCCGAGGTTGAGCAGCAGTTGCTCGGCGGAGCCCCACATCTGGGCGAACTCCCCGTAGCTGAGCGCCACGGCGGCGTTCGCGCCCGCCGGGACGGTGGTCACCGAGATCGCGACGCCCACCAGCGCCCCGGACTTCGCCGAGGTCAGGGACAGCACTCCCGCGATCCCCGCGAGCAGCGACACCACGAAGGAGAACGAGTCCGGCTGCCAGATGAAGCCGGTGTTCGGGCGGGGCCGGTCCAGCATCCCCGCGTGGAACTGCCCGATGGCGTCCATCCCCAGGCTGAAGACGGTGGTGGCGGCGATCGCCACGGCGAAACCGATCAGCAGTGCGGTGAGGGACCGCAGCGCGAGCCGCGGCCGGCGCCGCACCACGCCGGTGCAGACTCCGGCGAGCGGACCGAACTCCGGGCCGACCGCCATCGCGCCCACGATCAGGACGGCGTTGTCGAGGACCACGCCGCAGGCCGCGATCATCGTGGCGATGATCATGAACGCGACGTACGTGATGGTGAGCGTGGACTCCTCGTGCGTGGCCTCGGTCAGCTGCTCCCACAGCACCGCGTCGGCGCCCTCGCCCGGGGCCTCCTCCTCGGCCGCGTCGGCCCGCCGGGACAGCGACAGGTCGATGTTCTCGACGGCGATCGAGCCGTCCTCCTCGACGCCCAGCTCCCTGAGCTCGTGCAGCAGCTCGTCCCCCGCCTCCCGGGCGACGTCGCACAGCACGAGGTCGCCGCGCGGATCGCGGGCGGCGCCCGGCAGTACGACCAGGTGGGTGGTGCCGACCGTCGATTCGATGACCGAGACCACGGCGTCGGTCCGGTCGGCCGGTGTGATCAACCGAAGGTGCAGCATGGCCGCACCTTAGTCGGCGGCGGGGTCAGAGCTTGCGGAGGCTGAGCTTCTGGACCTTGTGGTCCGGGCCCTTGCGCACGACGAGCGTCGCGCGGCCGCGGGTGGGGGCGACGTTCTCCAGGAGGTTCGGCTTGTTGATCGTGCGCCACATGGTCTGCGCGTACTCCATCGCCTCCTCCTCGGAGACCTGGGTGTACTTGCGGAAGTAGGAGAAGGGATTCTGGAACGCGGTCTCGCGCAGCTTCCGGAACCGGTTGAGGTACCAGCGCTCGATGTCCTCGGGCCGGGCGTCCACGTACACGCTGAAGTCGAAGTAGTCGGCGAGCGCGACGCGCGTACGGCCGTCCTTGCCGGGCAGCGCCGGCTGGAGGACGTTGAGCCCCTCGACGATCAGGATGTCGGGGCGGCGCACGACGAGCTTCTCGCCGGGGACGATGTCGTAGATCAGGTGCGAGTAGACCGGGGCGCTGACCTCGTCCTTGCCCGCCTTGATGTCCGCGACGAAGCGGGTGAGCGCGCGGCGGTCGTACGACTCCGGGAAGCCCTTGCGGGAGGTCAGCCCGCGCCGCTGGAGCTCCTTCATGGGGTAGAGGAACCCGTCGGTGGTGACCAGCTCGACGCGGGGGTGCTCGGGCCAGCGGGCGAGGAGGGCCTGGAGGAGGCGGGCCACGGTGGACTTGCCGACGGCGACGGAGCCGGCGACCCCTATGACGAAAGGGGTGCCCTGCTGGGCGCCGTGGCCGTTGCCGGCGTCGCCGAGGAAGGTGTTGAGGGTGCCGCGGAGGTTGCTCGTGGCGCCGACGTAGAGGTTGAGGAGGCGCGAGAGCGGCAGGTAGACGTCCCGGACCTCGTCGAGGTCGATGACGTCGCCGAGGCCGCGCAGCCGCTCGACCTCCTCGGCGGTGAGGGGGAGCGGGGTCCGCTCGCGCAGCGCGCTCCACTCGTCGCGGGTGAGGTCGACGTACGGGGAGACCTCGGCCCGGCGGTGGGGTCGCTCGGGGCGGTCGGGGCGCTCCATCGCGCTCTCCGGCGGCGTGCTTCGTGGCGGCGAAGTGATCACAGGGCCATTGTCGTGGCTCGGGGGCGGTTGTGGGTGGTGGGGTCGGTCACGTGGCGGAGGGCCGCGCCCCGGGGTCTCACCCCGGTCACGATCGGGGGCGCGCGGGCGGAAAAGCGGTGGCGGTCGTCGGAGCCGCCCGTAGATTTGTGATCACCGCGGCCTCTTTGCGGCCGCCGCTTGCCGTTTTTGGTTTCTGGGGGAGATTTTTTCGTGCGCAGCACTCTTGTCCGTCGTACCGTCCTGACCGTTTCCGCGGTGTCCCTGGCGCTGCTGACCACCGCCTGTGGTTCCGACAAGGCGGACGACAAGGTGGGCGGCGCCACGCCGACCCCCTCCGGCGCGGCGACCTCGGCGGCGCCGGCGGCGAAGGCGAAGACCGACGCCGAGCTGGTCGCGCTGCTGGTGACGCAGGCCGAGCTGCCGACCCACGCGGTCCGGGCGGCCACCCCGGCCGAACTCGCGGCGGCGGCAAGCGCCGGGAGCGACAAGCCCGAGTGCCTGCCGCTGGTCAAGGCGCAGTCCACGGCCCCGGTCGGCACCCCGGCGGGCAGGGCGGGCACCAAAGCGGTCGCCCTGCCGAAGTCCGCGGGCGACGTCCTGGGCGCCACCGTCACGTCCATCGCCCTCGCCTCGTACGAGGGCAAGGGCGCCGACGCGGCCTTCGCCTCCGTCAAGGCGGCGGCCACGGCCTGCGCCGGCGGTTACACGGGCAGCCAGGCCGGTGACTCCCTCAAGATCTCCAAGGTGGTCCCGGGCGCCCCGGTCACCGCGGGCGACGAGGCGCTCGCCTACACCGCGGTGGCCGACGTGGACGGCGAGAAGGCTTCCACGGAGCTCGTGGTCGTGCGCAAGGGCAACATCATCGCCACCTTCTCGGCCGTGAGCCCGAGCGGCTCCGCCGAGCAGCCGAAGGCCGTCGTCGAGATCCAGGCCAAGAAGCTCGGCTGAGGTCCGGCCCGTACGGGTCTTCGAACGACGTCAATCCCGCTCCGGCGCATTCGCCGGGGCGGGTTTTTCGTCTTGTTCAGGTACGGGGCAGGCGGCTCGCTTCCGCGTACGCTGCGCCGTATGTGCGGAATTGTGGGTTACGTGGGAGCGCAGTCGGCGCTCGATGTGGTCATCGCCGGACTCAAGCGGCTGGAGTACCGCGGCTACGACTCGGCGGGCGTCGCCGTGCTCGCGGACGGGGGGCTGGTCGCCGCCAAGAAGGCCGGAAAACTGGTCAATCTGGAGAAGGAACTGGTCGGGCACCCGCTGCCGGCCGGTTCCACGGGACTCGGGCACACCCGCTGGGCCACCCACGGCGGGCCCACCGACGTCAACGCCCACCCGCACCTCGACAACGCGGGCCGGGTGGCCGTCGTCCACAACGGCATCATCGAGAACTTCGCCGCGCTCCGCGGCGAACTGGCCGGGCGCGGGCACCGGCTGGAGTCCGAGACGGATACCGAGGTGGTCGCCCACCTGCTGGCCGAGCGGTTCGAGGCCGGCGGGGACCTTGCGGAGGCCATGCGGCAGGTGTGCCGGCGGCTGGAGGGCGCGTTCACGCTGGTCGCGGTGCACGCCGACGCGCCGGACGTGGTGGTCGGGGCCCGCCGGAACTCCCCCCTGGTGGTGGGCGTCGGGGAAGGCGAGAACTTCCTCGCCTCGGACGTGGCCGCGTTCATCGCCCACACCCGGTCCGCGATCGAGCTGGGGCAGGACCAGGTCGTCGAACTCCGCCGCGACGGGGTCACGGTGACCGACTTCGCCGGTGCGCCCGCGTCCGTGCGGGCGTACCACGTGGACTGGGACGCCTCGGCGGCCGAAAAGGGCGGTTACGACTACTTCATGCTCAAGGAGATCGCCGAGCAGCCGAAGGCCGTCGCCGACACCCTCCTGGGCAGGATCGACGCGAGCGGCTCGCTGAGCCTGGACGAGGTGCGCATCCCCGTCTCGGTGCTCAGGGAGGTCGACAAGGTCGTGATCGTGGCGTGCGGTACGGCGTACCACGCGGGCATGATCGCGAAGCTGGCCATCGAGCACTGGACCCGCATCCCGTGCGAGACGGAGCTGGCGAGCGAGTTCCGCTACCGCGACCCGATCCTGGACCAGCGGACGCTGGTGGTCGCGATCTCGCAGAGCGGCGAGACCATGGACACCCTGATGGCGCTGCGGCACGCGCGTGAGCAGGGGGCCAAGGTGCTGGCCATCTGCAATACGAACGGGTCGACGATCCCGCGCGAATCGGATGCCGTGCTCTACACGCACGCCGGTCCGGAGGTGGCCGTCGCCTCGACCAAGGCGTTCCTGACGCAGCTGGTGGCCTGCTATCTGGTCGCGCTGTACCTCGGGCAGGTGCGGGGGACGAAGTGGGGCGACGAGATCGAGACGGTGATCCGCGAGCTGTCCGACATCGCCGCGGCCGTGGACACCGTACTGGAGACCATGGAGCCGGTCCGGGAGCTGGCGCGCTCGCTGGCGGACAAGAACACCGTGCTGTTCCTCGGCCGGCACGTCGGGTACCCCGTGGCGCTGGAGGGCGCGCTCAAGCTCAAGGAACTGGCGTACATGCACGCCGAGGGCTTCGCGGCGGGCGAGCTCAAGCACGGCCCGATCGCGCTGATCGAGAAGGACCTGCCGGTGGTCGTGGTCGTGCCGTCGCCGCGCGGGCGCTCCGTGCTGCACGACAAGATCGTGTCGAACATCCAGGAGATCCGGGCGCGCGGGGCGCGGACCATCGTGATCGCGGAGGAGGGCGACCACGCGGTCGTCCCGTACGCCGACCACCTGATCCGGATCCCCGCGACGCCGACGCTGCTCCAGCCCTTGGTGGCGACGGTGCCGCTGCAGGTCTTCGCCTGCGAGCTGGCGACGGCGCGGGGCAACGAGGTGGACCAGCCGCGTAACCTCGCAAAGTCCGTGACGGTGGAGTGAGCGAAGCGAGTTGGCGTTGTGATCATCGGAGTGGGAATCGACGTTGCCGAGATCGAGCGGTTCGGTGAGTCGCTGGCCCGGACGCCGCAACTGGCGCAGCGGCTGTTCGTCGACTCCGAGTTGACGCTGCCGAGCGGCGAGCGGCGCGGCATCGCCTCGCTCGCCGCCCGGTTCGCGGCCAAGGAGGCCCTCGCCAAGGCGCTCGGCGCGCCCGGCGGGATGCTGTGGACCGATGCCGAGGTGTACGTGGAGGAGACCGGGCAGCCGCGGGTGCGGGTCTCGGGCACGGTCGAGGCCAGGGCGGTGGCGCTGGGCGTGAAGTCCTGGCACATCTCGCTGAGCCACGACGCGGGCATCGCCTCGGCCGTGGTGATCGCCGAGGGCTGAGCCTCCTTTTCGGGCAGGCTGGTGCCATGCGTACTGCTTACAGCGTGGAGACCGTACGGGCCGCCGAGCGCGAGCTGATGGCCCGGCTGCCGGAAGGCGCCCTGATGCAGCGCGCGGCGGCCGGGCTGGCCGCCGTCTGCGCCGGACTGCTGCGCCGGGTGTACGGGGCGCGCGTCGTGCTGCTCGTCGGGCCCGGGGACAACGGCGGCGACGCGCTGTACGCGGGCGCCCGCCTCGCCCGGCGCGGCGCCGGGGTGACGGCCGTCCCGATGGACCCCGAGCGGGTGCACGCGAAGGGGCTGCGGGCGCTGCTGGCCGCCGGGGGCCGGGTCGCGCGGGCCGTTCCCGGCCGGGCGGACCTCGTCCTGGACGGGCTCGTCGGCATCGGCGGCCGCGGCGGGCTGCGGCCGGCCGCGGCGGCGCTGGTGGAGCGGATCCCGGCCGGCGCCGTCGTCGTCGCGGTGGACCTGCCGAGCGGGGTCGACGCGGACACCGGCGAGGTGGCCGGAGCGGCCGTCCACGCCGATGTCACGGTGACCTTCGGGGCGTACAAGCCGGGGCTGCTCATCGACCCGGGGGCTTCGCGCACGGGCGCGCTGCGCCTGGTGGACATCGGGCTGGCGCTGCCGGAACCGGACGCGGAGGCCCTGCAGCACGCCGACGTGGCGGCGCTGCTGCCGGCTCCGGCGGCGTCGAGCGACAAGTACCGGCGGGGCGTGGTCGGCATCGTCGCCGGGTCGGTGCAGTACCCGGGCGCGGCGGTGCTCGCCGTCGCGGGGGCGCTGCGCGGCGGCGCGGGCGCCGTGCGGTACGTCGGCCCGGCGGCGGACGCCGTGCTCGCGCGGTACCCCGAGACGCTGATCGGGCGGGGCCGGGTACAGGCGTGGGTGGTCGGTCCGGGGCTGGGCGAGGGCCGGGCGGGGGAGGTCGCCGGGGCCCTGGCCGACCCGGTGCCCGTACTGGTGGACGCGGACGGGCTGCGCGGGCTGGAGCCGGCGGTGCTGCGGGCCCGGCCGGCCGAGACCCTGCTGACCCCGCACGCGGGGGAGGCGGCGGCGCTGCTCGGCGTGGACCGCGAGGCGGTGGAGTCGGGCCGGCTGTCCTCCGTACGGTCCCTGGCGGAGCGGTACGGGGCCACGGCCCTGCTGAAGGGATCGACGACGCTGGTGTCGCCCGCCGGGGGCGGCCCGGTCCGGGTCAACCCGACGGGAACCCCGTGGCTGGCGACCGCGGGCAGCGGCGACGTCCTGTCGGGCCTGGCGGGATCCCTGCTGGCCTCGGGGCTGGCGGCGCCGGACGCCGCGTCGGTGGCGGCGTACGTGCACGGCCTGGCGGGGCGCCGGGCCGCCTCCGGAGCCCCGCTCCTCGCCCAGCAGATCGCGGAGTCCCTCCCGGACGCCTGGCGCGACATCCGAGGCCGGTCCCACCACCCCTGATGTGTCATCAGGGGTGAAAATCGTCCAATATGTCGGCGTGTGAACGGCGGTCGCGCGGGCCACGGCCCCGCTCTGAGAGACTGGGGGCGATGAACGAGACACCGACGCGCGTGTACGCCGAGATCGATCTTGACGCCGTACGGGCGAACGTACGCGCCCTGCGCGCGCGGGCACCCCGGGCCGAGCTGATGGCCGTCGTCAAGGCGGACGCCTATGGCCACGGCGCGGTCCCGTGCGCCCGCGCGGCCCAGGACGCCGGTGCCGCCTGGCTCGGGACCGCCCTCCCCGAGGAGGCGCTCGCCCTGCGCGCCGCCGGGATCACCGGACCGATCCTGTGCTGGCTGTGGACCCCCGGCGGGCCCTGGCAGGCGGCCGTCGAGGCCGACGTGGACATCTCCGTCAGCGGGATGTGGGCCCTCGACGAGGTGCGCAAGGCCGCGCTCGCCGCCGGCCGCACGGCCAGGATCCAGCTCAAGGCCGACACCGGCCTGGGCCGGGGCGGCTGCCAGCCCGCCGACTGGACCGAGCTCGTCGGCGCGGCCGTCGCCGCCCAGGCCGAGGGCACCGTCAAGATCACCGGCATCTGGTCGCACTTCGCCTGCGCCGACGAGCCCGGCCACCCCTCCATCGCGCTCCAGCTGGCCTCCTTCCGCGACATGCTGGCGTACGCCGAGAAGGAGGGCGTGGAGCCCGAGGTCCGGCACATCGCCAACTCGCCCGCGACCCTGACCCTGCCCGAGAGCCACTTCGACCTCGTCCGCTGCGGCCTCGCCGTCTACGGCGTCTCCCCGGCCCCCGAGCTCGGCACCGCCGAGGAGCTGGGACTGCGGCCCGCCATGACCCTCAAGGCCTCCGTCGCGCTGGTCAAGACCGTGCCCGCCGGCCACGGGGTGAGCTACGGGCACCACTACGTCACCGAGGCCGAGACGAACCTCGCCCTCATCCCCGCCGGGTACGCCGACGGGATCCCCCGGCACGCCTCCGGCAGCGGACCCGTCTCCGTCGGCGGCAAGGTCCGCCGCGTCGCGGGCCGCGTCGCCATGGACCAGTTCGTCGTCGACCTGGGCGGCGACCTGGTACGCGCCGGGGACGAGGCCGTCCTCTTCGGCAGCGGCGAGCACGGCGAGCCCACCGCCGAGGACTGGGCTCAAGCGGCACACACGATCGCCTATGAGATCGTCACCCGTGTCGGGGTGCGGGTTCCCCGGGTCTACCTGGGCGGCTGAGGGCTGAGTGAGGACGGCGTGAGCGAGAACTGGCGCAAGGCGGGCTGGGCCGGCGCCGCGATCGGCGTGATAGCCGCAGGCGCGGCGGCCGGGGTCGCGGTCGAACGGATCACGGTCGGGCGCGGCATGCGCCGCAAGGCGCGCCTCGCGCTCGACGCCACCGGCGACTACGGCTCGCTGCGCGGGACGCCGGGAGCCTGCTACGCCGAGGACGGCACCGAGCTCTACTACGAGGTCGACGAGCCGCCCGAGGGCCCCAAGAAGCGGGGCCGGCTGCGCCGCAAGGACCCGGCCGCGCCGACCGTCGTGTTCTGCCACGGCTACTGCCTCGCCCAGGACTCCTGGCACTTCCAGCGCTCCGCCCTGCGCGGCCTGGTCCGCTCCGTGTACTGGGACCAGCGCAGCCACGGCCGCAGCGCGCGCGGCTTCGCCCAGGCCGACGGCGAGCGCGTCACCATCGACCAGCTCGGCCGCGACCTGAAGACCGTCATCGACGCCGCCGCGCCCGAGGGCCCGCTGATCCTGGTGGGCCACTCGATGGGCGGCATGACGATCATGGCGCTGGCCGAGCAGTTCCCCGAGCTGATCCGCGACCGGGTGATCGGCGTGGCCCTGGTCGGCACGTCCAGCGGCCACCTCGACCAGGTGACGTACGGGCTGCCCTCGGTCGGCATGGGCGCCGTACGGCGCATCCTGCCGCCCGTGCTCAAGGCGCTCGGCTCGCAGGTGGAGCTCGTCGAGAAGGGCCGGCGGGCCACCGCCGACCTCTTCGCCGGCATGATCAAGATGTACTCGTTCGGCGCCCCCCGCGAGGTGGACCCGGGCGTCGCGCGCTTCGCCGAGCGGCTCATCGAGGCCACCCCGATCGACGTGGTCGCCGAGTTCTACCCGGCCTTCCAGATCCACGACAAGAGCGCCGCCCTCCAGCGGTTCGCCGACATCCCCGTCACCGTCATCGCCGGTGACCGCGACATGGTCACCCCCGCCGCGCACAGCCAGGCCATCAAGGACGCGCTGCCGGCCGCCGAGCTGGCGGTCCTGGAGTCCGCCGGGCACCTGATGATGCTGGAGTACCCCGACACGGTGACCGGGCTGCTGACCGACCTGCTGGCGCGCACCGGCGCGGTGCCCGCAGCGACTAACGTTGGCGGGCATGGAAGAAGTACCGCTGGAAGCGCCCCGAGCGCCGCACCGTCAGGCACCGCAGCAGGGAACTGAGACGGCCGACGCCGAGGCGCGCATCACCGTCGGCTCGCCCGAGGCCATGCAGGAGCTGGGCCGCACCCTCGCCGGCCTGCTCCGCCCCGGCGACCTCGTCCTGCTGACCGGGGAGCTCGGCGCGGGCAAGACCACGCTGACCCGGGGCCTGGGCGAGGGGCTGGGCGTACGGGGCGCCGTGACCTCGCCGACCTTCGTGATCGCCCGGGTCCACCCCTCGCTGAGCGGCGGACCGGCGCTGGTCCACGTGGACGCGTACCGGCTGGGCGGCGGGCTGGACGAGATGGAGGACCTGGACCTCGACGTCTCGCTGCCCGAGTCCGTGGTCGTCGTGGAGTGGGGCGACGGCAAGGTCGAGGAGCTCTCCGACGACCGGCTGCACGTGGTGATCGCGCGGGCGGTCGGCCACGAGGAGGTCCTCGACGACGTACGGGAGGTCTCGGTGCGCGGCATCGGGGCGCGCTGGTCCGCTCCGGGCGCGCTGGCCGCGCTGTAACAAACGTACCGACAACTCGTCGGCAAGATATTGCGCCGATGGAGTCCGGCGTGGTCACATGGTACGGAGGGCTGGTTAGGTTTGCCTAAGTACGGGCCGGCCCAAGCCAGGAGGAGCCATGTCCGCAGCAGGAGTGCAGCGCGACCCCCGCCCGTCCGTCGTGCCCATGGGGGCGCTGCTCGCCGCGGGCGCGGCAGCCACCGCCGTCTCGACGCCTCCCGTGCGGGAGGCCTCGGACGCGCCGGGGGCCGACCCGGTGGACGTACGCGAACAGGCCGCCCCGGAGTCCGAGGCGGCCTGAGAAGCCCGCGTGCGTTCTGCACCTGCACCTGCCGCTGCTGCTGCCCTGCCCTGCGCCGTAGTCCGTACGGGTGAATCCGCGGCGGCGGTGGCCGGGCGGTCGCGCCGGTCGCGGCGGCCGTCAATCAGGGAAGGACGACGACCTTCGAGTTGATCGTCGCGAAGGCCCACATGGCATCGCCGTCGGCCCGCGTCATCCGGATGCCGCCGGTCTTCTTGCTCTGGTCGGGCTCGGGCATCTGGCCGTCCACCCGGGAGCTGAACCCGACCACGACCCCGTCCGCCGTCGCGAACCGTACGACGTGCTCGATGGGTACCCCGTCCGAGCCGGTGACCGCGCCCGAGCGCGAGTTCACCAGGTACGTGCCCGGCTTCGGGTGCGCCGTGCTGGGCTTGACCTGGAAGGACTTCGGCTCCTGACCGCTCTCGTTGACCAGCCACACCCGCTTCTGGCTCACCGAGTACACGACGCGCGAGCCGGTGCCCGATTCGGCCGGCACGGCCGCCGGCTTCGCCTGCTCGGGCGCCTGCGCGGACGGTGCGGGGGAGGGGGCCGCGGGCGGCGCCGCCGCCTTCGGGGGATGCGCGGGCGCGGTCGCGGAGGCCTGGTAACCGAGGAAGCCGACGGCGGCGATCGCCACCACGGTGAGCCCGGCCACGATTCCCGAGCTGCTGCGTGCCACCTTGCTCCACCTCTCCCGTGCTTCCCCTGCGCCGGAGCGCCTGCCGGGCAGCGCCTGCGTGCCCCGGCCCGGGCTCGGCCGATACCTGGGTCGAAGGTAGCAGCCGGGGTGCCCCGCGACCGGCCGCGAGGGCCCGGGCCCCCGGAGTCGTAGGCTGTTCGCGTGCTCTTGCTCGCTGTAGATACCGCCACGCCCGCCGTCACCGTCGCCCTGCACGACGGCGAGTCCGTCCTCGCCGAGTCGAACCAGGTCGACGCCCGCCGCCACGGGGAGCTCCTGCTGCCCTCCGTCGACAAGGTCCTCGCGGAGGCCGGGCTGAAGCTCGACGCCCTCACCGGCATCGTCGTCGGCGTCGGCCCCGGCCCCTACACCGGGCTGCGCGTGGGCCTCGTCACCGCCTCCACCTTCGCCACCGTGCTCGGCATCCCCGTGCACGGCCTGTGCACCCTCGACGGGCTCGCGTACGCCGCGGGCGCCGCCGGGATCGAGGGCCCCTTCACCGTCGCCACCGACGCGCGGCGCAAGGAGGTCTACTGGGCCCGGTACGAGGACCCGCGCACGCGCGTCGGCGAGCCCGCCGTGGACCGCCCGGCCGACATCGCCGAGCGGGTCGCCGGGGTGCCCGCGGTGGGCCAGGGCGCGCTGCTGTACCCGGACGTCTTCACGGACGCGCGGGCCCCCGAGCACCAGAGCGCCGCCGCGCTCGCCTCCCTGGCCGTGGAACGGCTCGCGGCCGGGGCGGAGTTCCTTCCTCCGACGCCGCTCTACCTGCGCCGGCCCGACGCGCAGGTGCCCAAGAACTACAAGGTGGTCACCCCGCAGTGACGGCACCGACAGCGGTACTGCGCGAGATGCGCTGGTGGGACATCGAGCCCGTGCTGGAACTGGAGCACGAGCTGTTCCCCGAGGACGCCTGGTCCGCGGGCATGTTCTGGTCCGAGCTCGCCCACGCCCGCGGCCCGCGCGCCACCCGCCGCTACGTGGTCGCCGACGACCCCGCCACCGGCCGCATCGTCGGCTACGCCGGGCTGGCCGCCGCCGGTGACCTGGCCGACGTACAGACCATCGCGGCCGCGCGCGACCAGTGGGGGACCGGGCTCGGCGCCCGGCTCCTCACCGACCTGCTGCGCGCCGCCACCGCGTTCGAGTGCGCCGAGGTGCTGCTGGAGGTACGGGTGGACAACACCCGGGCCCAGAAGCTCTACGAGCGCTTCGGCTTCGAGCCGATCGGCTTCCGGCGGGGCTACTACCAGCCCGGCAACGTGGACGCGCTCGTGATGCGCCTGACCGACCCCGCACAAGCGACGACTGAAAGCACTGAGAGCAATGGCTGACGAACCGCTCGTCCTCGGCATCGAGACCTCCTGCGACGAGACCGGCGTCGGCGTGGTCCGCGGCACGACCCTGCTGGCCGACGCGATCGCCTCCAGCGTCGACGAGCACGCCCGCTTCGGCGGCGTCGTGCCCGAGGTGGCCTCCCGGGCCCACCTGGAGGCGATGGTCCCGACCATCGAGCGCGCCCTGAAGGAGGCCGGGGTCAGCGCCCGCGACCTCGACGGCATCGCCGTCACGGCGGGTCCCGGCCTCGCGGGGGCCCTGCTGGTGGGCGTCTCGGCGGCCAAGGCCTACGCGTACGCGCTCGGCAAGCCGCTCTACGGGGTGAACCACCTGGCCTCGCACATCTGCGTGGACCAGCTGGAGCACGGGCCGCTGCCGGAGCCGACCATGGCGCTGCTGGTGTCCGGCGGGCACTCCTCGCTGCTGCTCGCCCCGGACATCACCTCCGACGTACGGCCGCTGGGCGCGACCATCGACGACGCGGCCGGCGAGGCCTTCGACAAGATCGCCCGCGTACTGCAGCTGGGCTTCCCGGGCGGCCCGGTCATCGACCGGCTCGCCCGCGAGGGCGACCCGAAGGCGATCAACTTCCCGCGCGGGCTGACGGGGCCGCGCGACGCGGCGTACGACTTCTCCTTCTCCGGCCTCAAGACGGCGGTCGCCCGCTGGATCGAGGCGAAGCGGAACGCGGGCGAGGAGGTGCCGGTGCGCGATGTGGCGGCGTCCTTCCAGGAGGCCGTGGTGGACGTGCTGACCCGCAAGGCGATCCGCGCGTGCAAGGACGAGGGCGTCGACCACCTGATGATCGGCGGCGGTGTGGCGGCCAATTCCCGGCTGCGCTCGCTGGCGCAGGAGCGCTGCGACGCCGCGGGGATCATCCTGCGGGTGCCGCGGCCGAAGCTGTGCACGGACAACGGAGCGATGGTGGCGGCGCTGGGCGCGGAGATGGTCAAGCGCAACCGGCCGGCCTCGGACTGGGACCTGTCGGCCGACTCCTCCCTCCCGGTGACGGACCCGCACGTGCCGGGTACCGCCCATGCGCAGGGCCACTCCCACGACCACGACCACGTGCACGAGCTGAGCAAGGACAACCTGTACTGATGAGCACCGTCGCGCTGATGTGGGAGGCCCGGGCCGCCGCCGGGCGGGGCAACGAGCTGCTGGAGTGGGCCCGTTCGCAGGTGCTGGAGCGCGATCCGGTGCGCCGCGAGCTCCTGCGGGCCCCGCAGGACCGGGTGTTGGTCGTCACGTGGTGGGAGGCGGCCGAAGGCGTGGCGGCGGAACTGCCCGAACTCCCGGAGCCCGCAGCCGATCTGGTCACCCGTCCGGTGCACCGCTGGCGGTTCGAGTCGGTGGAGACCAGCGGAACCTGACACGCGAGGCGCCCTCCAGCGACTCGTGAGCGGGACTCGGGCCCGCTGCCGTTATCGTCATGAGCATGCCTCGCCGTGACCTGCCGCCTCCACCGCCTCCGGCCCACTTGCGCGACTGGCTGGACGAGAACGCCGTACGCGCCGACCGCGCCCGCTTCCTGAAGGACCTGGGCCGGCGCAGCCTGGGCCTGGGGCGGCTGCTGCTGCTCTGGGCCGTCGCCGCCGTCTTCGCGCTCGGCTGGTCCTTCGTCGCGATGGCCCTGATCTCCTTCGAGACGCCGGGCGACCCGTTCTCGTACGTCTTCGGCCTGATCTTCGGCCTGCTCGGCGCGGGCGTGCTGATCCCGGCGGGGTTCTGGTTCGCCCGGGGCGCCCGGCGGGACCGGCTGGTCGACCAGCTGCTGCGCGCCTGGGCCGAGTCGGACCGGGATCCGGCGGCCGACGCCGGGGTCCGCGCCCCGGGGCGGAGCCTGACCTGGCTGCTGACCTCCTTCGCGCTGGGCGCGTTCGGGCTGTACGTGACCTTCGGCTCGGCGGCGACGGCCCGCCCGGGCGTCACCACGTACGGGGAGGTCACGTACTACATGGGCCTCGGCATGATCCTGTGGATCACCGGCCTGCTGGGCCTCGGGAAGGCCGGCGCGCACTACCGGTGGGCGGTGCGCGCCTTCCGCGGCGGCGCCGCGGCGCAGAGCGGCGGCGCGGCGGCGCACTGACCGGCGGGCGGGCCGGTCGGCGTTCCTGCGGCGCACTGACCGGCGGGCGGGCCGGTCGGCGGTGCTACGGCGCGCCGACGGGCGAGCCGATCAGCATCGACGGGGCCCCGGCGACCCGGGTCAGGAAGACGGTCGCGGAGTGCGGCCCCTGCGGCTTGACCTTCCTGCGCAGCTCCTCGGGCTCGATGGCCGACCCGCGCTTCTTGACGGTCAGGATGCCGACCCCGCGCTCGCGCAGCAGCGCCTTCAGCTTCTTGAGGCCGAACGGCAGCACGTCGGTGATCTCGTACGCGGTGGCGTACGGGGTCGCGCGCAGTTCGTCGGCGGTGACGTACGCGATGGTCGGGTCGATGAGCCGGCCGGCCAGCTGCTCGGCGACCTCGGCGACGAGGTGGGCGCGGATCACGGCGCCGTCGGGCTCGTAGAGGTAGCGGCCGACCGGCCCGGCCTCGGGGTCGGGCAGCGGATCGGTGGTGTGCAGGGTGCGCGGGCCCGGCAGCAGGGTGGCGCGTACGGTGCCGGGCGCGGTCCCGAACCACAGCACGGCCTCCTTCACGTCCCCCTGGTCCGAGATCCACTCGGCCTCGGCCTCCGCCGGCACGGCCTCGTGCGGGATCCCGGGGGCGACCTTGATGGCGGCGTACTTGGCCGTACGGGCGGCCTCGACGGCCCACGACAGCGGCGGCGAGTAGCTCTCGGGGTCGAAGGTCCGGCCGCGGCCGGACCGCCGGGCGGGGTCGAGGAAGACGGCTTCGTACCCGGAGGCGTCGATGTCGGTCACGTCCGCCTCGCGGACCTCGATGAGCTCGGCCAGCCCCAGGGCCTCGGCATTGGCGCGGGCGACGGCGACGGTCAGCGGGTCGCGGTCCACGGCGAGGACGCGGATGCCGAGCCGGGCCAGGGCGAGGGCGTCCCCTCCGATGCCGCAGCACAGGTCCGCGACGCTGCGCACGCCGAGCTCCGCGAGCCGTTCGGCGCGGTACGAGGCCACCGGGGCGCGGGTGGCCATCTCGCCGCCGCCGGGCGTGAAGTACATCCGGAACGCGTCCTCGGCCCCGAACTTCGCCACCGCGCGCTGCCGCAGCCGGGCCTGCCCGAGCGCGGCGGAGACCAGCGCGGCGGGGTGCTCGCGGCGCAGCCGGGTGGCGAGGGCGAGCTCCTGGGCCGGGTCGTGGTCGCGGAGCGAGTCGAGGAGGGCGCGGCCCTCGGGGGTGAGGAGGGCGGCGAAGTCTTCGGGGGTCACGCCTCCATTGTCGGCTCCCCCGCCGGTGGCGGGTGCGTGTGGGCCGGTCGGAGGAACGTGGCAGCGCGGCGCGAGGTGTCGTCCGGGAAGCGCGCGTGGCGGGTGCCAGGATGCGCTGCTATGCAGCTAGTCGGACAAAACGAACATAAGACGCTTCATGGTCACCGGTCCGCGGCGGGTCCGCGCGGCCGCGTCGGGGTGGCGCTGGCCGCACTGCTGGTCGCCGCCCTCGGAACGGGATGCGGCTCCGCCGCCGACTCCGCTCCCGCCCGCAAGGGCGGCAAGCCCGCGGACGCGCCCGCGGGCGCCGCGGGCGCGGTCGCGAACCCCGCCGAGCAGCAGAAGGCCGCCCAGCAGGCCCGGGTCGCCGCGGCGAAGAAGTGGAAGCTGGCCAAGCCGCCGCTGACCGCGCCGGCCGCGCCCAAGACGAAGCCGGAGATCACCACGCGCGAGGGCTTCGAGGTCGAGGGCCAGGAGGACCTCCCGCCCGTCTTCACCACCGTCCCCACGGAGGACAAGGTCGTCTTCCTGACGATCGACGACGGCGCGGAGAAGGACCCCGAGTTCCTGAAGATGATGCAGGAGCTGAAGATCCCGTACACGGCGTTCCTCAGCGACTACCTCATCCGCGACAACTATCCCTACTTCAAGGAGATGCAGGCCGCCGGCGTCTCCCTGAACAACCACACGCTCAACCACCGCTACATGCCGGCGCTCTCGTACGAGGCGCAGCACGAGGAGATCTGCGGGCAGCAGGACACGATCCAGAAGCAGTTCGGCAAACGGCCGACGCTGTTCCGGCCGCCGTACGGCAACTACAACGAGGACACGCTGCGCGCGGCGAAGTCCTGCGGCATCAAGGCGGTCCCGCTGTGGAACGCGGAGGCCTTCCCGAACCGCATGGACTGGCGGGAATGGGACCGGGACCTCCACCCTGGAGACATCATCCTGACTCATTTCCGAGGGCGGGAGGACTGGAAGGGGTCCATGCCTGACATGATCCGTCATGTCATGAAGACCGTCACGGACAAGGGGTACGCCGTGGCTCGCCTGGAGGACTACTTGTGAGGTACGCGCGCCGGTTCGTGGCCGGGACGCTGGCGGCCGGCGCGCTCGCGCTGTCCCTGACGGGGTGCGGGGACAGCGTGGACCCGGTCGAGAGGCTGGGCGGCAAGACTCCGGAGACGACGCGGCCGCCGACGGCGGCCGCGTCGCCGTCACCGTCGTCCGGCATGCCGGGCGACGAGGCGTACAAGAAGTGGGGCTTGAAGTCCCCCCTCCAGTTCGCCCCGAAGCCGGCCCAGAAGCCCGCCATCGCCCCGGCCGCCCCGGGCAAGGCCCAGGTGGTGGACCGAATACCCGTCCCGGCCGGCGACAAGGTCGTCTTCCTGACCTTCGACGACGGCGCGGAGAAGGACCCCGAGTTCCTGAAGATGGCGGCCGACCTCAAGCTGCCGATCAGCATGTTCCTGACGGACAACATCGCCTCGTCGGACTACGGGCACTTCGAGAAGCTCCGTGACAACGGCTCCGGCAGCACGATCAACAACCACACCCTGACGCACCCGAACCTCCGGACCCTGCCCTTCGCGGCGCAGAAGAAGGAGATATGCGGCCAGCAGGAACACCTGGAGAAGCGCTTCGGCACCAAGCCGGTCCGCTTCCGCCCGCCGTACGGCAACTACAACGACGACACCCTCAAGGCCGCCTCCGAGTGCGGCATATCGCAGGTGATCCTGTGGCGCGTGTCGATGCAGATCAACAACTTCCAGTACGCCGAGGGCTCCGCCCTCAAACCGGGCGACATCATCCTGGCCCACTTCCGCGGCCCCTCCGAGCTCAAGGGCTCGACGGAAATCCAGATGACCACGCGCATGCTCCAGCGCATCCAGGAACAGGGCTACCGCATAGGCCGCCTGGAGGACTACCTCTGACCCCTCGTATCGAAGCCGGTGCCCGCCGCCGCGACCCGCGGCCACCGCGCCTGCCGCGGATCCCCGCCCGTCAGCGCGCCGCGACCACCGGGGTGATCGTGGTTTCCGCCGGGCCCTGGGCGTCCGCCTCGCGCTGGCGTTCCGCGCTGTCGCTGATGCGCAGGAGCAGGGCGATCATGATCCAGTTGGCCAGGAGGGACGAGCCGCCCTTCGCCAGAAACGGCAGCGCCTTGCCGGTCAGCGGGATCAGGCCCGTCACACCGCCGGCCACCACGAAGACCTGGAGCGCCAGCGCCGCCGAGAGGCCCACCGCCAGCAGCTTCCCGAACGGGTCCCGGGCGCCCAGCGCCATCCGCAGCCCCCGCTGGACCAGCAGCGCGTACAGGAGCAGCACCGCCATGACCCCGGCCAGCCCGAGCTCCTCGCCCACCGTGGTCAGGATGAAGTCGCTGCGCCCCGCGAAGCCGATCAGCTCCGGGTGCCCCATCCCCAGCCCCGTCCCCGACATGCCGCCCGTGCCGAAGCTGAACAGCGCCTGCGCGGACTGGTCCGAGATGACCCCCGGCGGCCGCTCCTTCCAGTAGTAGGACAGCGGCTCCAGCCACGCGGCCACACGCCCCTTGACGTGCGGCTCCGTCGAGCCCACCACGAAGGCGCCGACCCCCGCCATGAGCAGGCCCGTCACGATCCAGCTGGTGCGCTCGGTGGCGACGTACAGCATCACCACGAACACGCCGAAGAAGATCAGCGACGTACCCAGGTCCCGCTCGAAGACCAGCACCAGCAGCGACACGATCCACACCGTGATGATCGGCCCGAGCTGGCGCATCGGGGGCAGCCGCATGCCCAGGAACTTCCGGCCCGTCAGGGCCAGCGAGTCGCGGTGGATGACCAGGTAGCCCGCGAAGAAGATCGCGATCATGATCTTCACGAACTCGCCCGGCTGGAGCGAGAACCCGAACAGGATGATCCAGCGCTTCGCGCCGTACGTGTCCGCACCGAAGAACGCCGGCGCGATCAGGAGCACCAGCGCGACCGCCATCGTGATGTAGATGAACCGCTGGAGCAGCCGGTGGTCCCGCAGCAGCGCCACCACGGCCAGGCACGCGGCCACGCCGATGACCGTCCACTGCAACTGCCCCGGCGCGTTCGCCTCGCCGCCGTACCGCGCGATGTACGACTGGTCCAGCCGGTGCAGCAGCACCAGCCCCAGCCCCGACAGCAGCATGGCGAGCGGGAAGATCAGCGGATCCGCGTACGCCGCGAACCGGCGCACGCCCAGGTGCCCCACCAGTGCCAGCAGCGTCATGCTGATCGTGAACCCGGTGAGGTTGGCGGGCAGCTCGCCGTTCATCGCCAGGCCGGCGCTCGCGTGCCCGAAGACGGTGAGGGCGACGACGAAGACGAGGAGCAGCGCCTCGGTACGGCGGCGCGCGCCGGCCGTCGTGAGCGGACTCAGTCCACGCACGGGATGCCGCCACCGTCGATGGCGGGGGCGGAACCGCCCGCACCCGCACCCGCACCCTCGCCGACGCCCGCGCCGACACCCGCGCCCCCGCCCGCGCCCGCCGAGGGGGCGGCGTCGGCCGGTCCCGGAGAGGCGCCTGGTGCGCCGCTCGGGCTCGGAGCGGCCGCAGAGGCGGAAGCCCCCGGTCCGATCTGCTCGGCAATGAGGCGCTTTATCTTCATATCGTCTACGACGTTTATGTCCTCCCCATGGTTCCTTCCGAACCGCTCGACGGGCAGTGTCGTGAACGCCACCTTCCCGCCGGACAGGTTCTTCGCCTGCTTCACGAACGACATCAGGTCCCACCCCGCGTCCGTCACCACGTCCTGTTTCGCCGTGTCGATCAGCTTCATCAGCTTGGCCGGATCGGTGAAGGTCCCGGCCGAGTTCAGCTTCTGCGTGGCACCCGCCAGGAAGGCCTGCTGCCGCTTCGTCCGGTCCAGGTCGCCCATGTCCAGGCCGTGCCGCTGGCGCACGAAGGCCAGGGACTGCTGACCGTTCAGGCTCTGGCGGCCCGCCGGGAAGTCGGCGCCCGAGTACGTGTCCCGCACCGGCTTCTTCAGGCACACCGGTACGCCGCCCAGCGCGTCCGCCAGGTGGTAGAAACCGGCCAGGTTGAGTTCGGCGAAGTGATCGACCGGGACGCCCAGGAAGTTCCGTACCGTCTCGATCTGCGCCTTGCGGCCGGCCTCCCGCCCCTCGCGCTCCAGCCTGCGCCGGTCCTTGACCCCCTGGGCCGCGAGCCGCTCCTCCTCCGCGGCCTTCGCCAGCCCGTACGCCTTCTTGATCTTGTCCTTGCCCCGCCCCGGCAGGGCGACGAAGTCGTCGCGCGGGATGGAGAAGGCCTTCGCCCGGCTGCCGTCGCCGGGGACGTGGAGCAGGATCAGCGTGTTCGCGTTGTAGCCGCCGATGTCGGAGCTGCCGGCGTGCAGTTTGTCGAGGACCTCCTCCGGCAGTTCCTCGCCGTTCTGGTCGCGGCGGCTGTCCAGGCCCATCAGCAGGATGTTGGTGTCGCCGTACTTCGACTTCTCGGCGCCCTCCAGGGCCTTGGAGCTGCCGATGCTGCCGGCGAGGTCCCGGTACGCGTACCAGGCCCCGGCGGCGGCCATCACGGCCAGCGCGCAGACGGCGACGAGCAGGGTGCGGGCGATGCGGAACCGGCGGGGCCGGGGGTGGCGGGGCCGGCGGGCGGGATGGCTGGTCTTCCTCCGGTGCGCGCTCATGCCAGTCGATGGTGGGGGAGGGGTGCTGAAGGAGTCCTGAGACTCCTGAAGGGAGGTTCAGGACTCCGGGTCCGTTCCGCCGGCCGGCACGCGCAGGACGAGGCGGGCGCCGCCGCCCCCCCCCGACGGCAGCGCGCGGGCCTCGCCGCCGTGCGCGCGGGCGATCTCGCGGACGATGGCCAGGCCGAGGCCCGTACCGCCGCCCGCGCGGCCGCGGTCGGCGTCCAGGCGGACGAACCGTTCGAAGACCCGGTCGCGGTCCTCCGCCGGGATGCCGGGACCGTCGTCCTCGACCTCCAGCACCGCCCAGCCGCTCCCGCCGGGGTCCGCCGGTTCGGTGGCCGCCCGTACGACGACCCCCGTACGGGCGTGCCGCAGCGCGTTGTCCACCAGGTTGGCCAGCGCCCGCTCCAGCCGCGCCGGGTCCCCGGCCGCCGGTACGGGAGCCTGCGCGTCCAGCCGGAGCGGAACCCGGGGGGCCGGCCGCCGGGCCAGGTCCTCCGCGGCCAGCAGCGCCAGGTCCACCGGCTCGGTCCGGGGCCGCGGCACGGGGCCGCCGTCGAGGCGGGCGAGCAGCAGCAGGTCCGCCGCGATGCGCTGGAGCCGCTCGGTGTCGGCCAGTGCGCCCGCGACCGACTCCCGGTCGGGGCGGGCCTGGGCCAGCGCCACCTCCAGCCGGGCTCGGACCGCGGCCAGCGGATTGCGCAGCTCGTGCGAGGCGTCCGCGGTGAACTGCCGCTGCCGGGCGTCGGACCGCTCCAGCCGGTCGAGCGTGTCGTTGACGGTCCGGGCCAGCCGGGCGATCTCGTCCGCCCCGCCGGGATCCGGGACGCGGCGGTCCAGCTCGCTGGCGGTGACCGCCGCGAGCCCGGTCCGGATCGCGGTGACCGGGCGCAGCGCCTGCCCCGTCACCCACCAGGCGAGGGCCGCCGCGAAGCCGATCAGCGGGGGCGAGCCGGCCAGCAGGCCGAGGGCGATGGCGCGGGTCGCGTCGTCCACGTCGCCGAGCACGGTGACGGCGTACACCTCGTGCCCGCCCGGCGCGTCCACCGCGACCACCACGCGCCGCTCCGCGCCGGGGCGCGCGGGCGGGAGCACGGCGGAGCGGGAGTCCTCGCCGGATGCACCGGATGCACCGGATGCACCGGATGCGCCGGACACGCCGGGTGCACCGGTTGCACCCGCTGCACCGGGCCCGGGCGGGCGGAGGCCGCCGAGGCCGGGATCGTCCCCGAGGTCCCCGGTGGAGGCGACGATCCGCCCCCGCGCGTCCCGTACGAGGACCAGGTCCACCCCGCCCTCCGGCGCGGGCAGCCGCCCGCCGGGCGCGGGGCCGCCGGGCCAGGCGTGGCCGTCGAACCGGGCGGCGGCCTTGCGGGCGGCGAGCTCGGTGCGGCCGGTGGTGTTGTCGAGGAGGTTGGCCCGCAGCAGGGTGTAGAGCCACAGCCCGCCGGCGCCCAGTACGGCCGCCATGGCGAGCGCGGCGGCCAGCGCCGCCCGCCGCCGGAGCGGCCCCCGGCTCCTTCTAGCCACCGTCGGGGGCCATGCGGTAGCCGGTGCCGTGCACGGTGAGGATCGAGCGGCGGCCGAAGGGGGCGTCGATCTTCTTGCGCAGCGAGGACACGTACACCTCGACGATGTTCGGGTCGATGGCGTGCGGGGTGTCCCAGACCTGGTCGAGGATGTCCTGCTTGGCGACGGCCCGGCCGGGCTGTTCCATCAGGCAGGCGAGCACGCCGAGCTCGCGGGCGGTGAGCTCGATGTCGTGCGTACCGCGGCGGCAGCGGCGGCCGGCGGGTTCCAGGACGAGGTCGCCGGCCTGGAGGGTGCGGTGGGGGTCGGCGGCCCCGGTGGCTCCGGCCGCCCGGCGGGCGAGGGCGCGGAGCCGGGCGGCCAGGACCACGAACGAGAAGGGCTTGGTGAGGTAGTCGTCGGCGCCGCAGTCGAGGCCCTCGGCCTCGTCGTACTCGCCGTCCTTGGCGGTCAGCATGAGGACGGGCGTGGGGTCGCCGTCCGCCCGCAGGCGGGCGCAGATCTCGTAGCCGCTGAGGCCGGGCAGCATCAGGTCGAGCAGGACGGCGTCGTACGAGCCGGTGCGGGCGAGGTCCAGCCCGCTGTGGCCGTCGTGGGCGAGGTCGACCCAGTGCCCGTCGGCGCAGAGGCCGCGCCGCAGCGAGTCGGCGAGGCCTTCTTCGTCTTCGACCACGAGGATGCGCACGCCCCAAGCGTCACATACCGCCCACCTGGGGAGCCCGGCCCCGGCCCCGGGGCACCCCCGATCCGGATCATCCAGGGGAGCGTGTTGGCACTCCGCTTGACCGAGTGCTAATCGCCGGAATAGTCTCGCACCTGGCACTCGCCCCCGGTGAGTGCCAATACGGCGACGGGCAGGTCCGGCACCCGCGACGACGGATCCACCTGGTCGCCACCCAGACAGTTAGCCCCGTGAGATCTCCGAAGGGGGAGGTCGGATCGTGACGACCACCAGCTCCAAGGTTGCCATCAAGCCGCTCGAGGACCGCATCGTGGTCCAGCCGCTCGACGCCGAGCAGACCACGGCTTCCGGCCTGGTCATCCCGGACACCGCGAAGGAGAAGCCCCAGGAGGGCGTCGTCCTCGCCGTGGGCCCGGGCCGCTTCGAGGACGGCCAGCGTCTCCCGCTGGACGTCAGCGTCGGCGACATCGTGCTGTACAGCAAGTACGGCGGCACCGAAGTGAAGTACAGCGGCGAGGAGTACCTCGTCCTCTCGGCTCGCGACGTGCTCGCGATCATCGAGAAGTAATTCACCGAAGCATTGCTTTGAGCTGCGCCCCTGGTCACCCCGCTGATTGCCGGGCGGCAAGGGGCGCAGTTCGTTAAACCCGAGTTTTCGAGAGGGCTGAACCGCTCCCATGGCGAAGATCCTGAAGTTCGACGAGGACGCCCGTCGCGCCCTCGAGCGCGGCGTCAACAAGCTGGCCGACACGGTGAAGGTGACGATCGGCCCCAAGGGCCGCAACGTCGTCATCGACAAGAAGTTCGGCGCCCCCACCATCACCAACGACGGTGTCACCATCGCCCGCGAGGTCGAGCTGGACGACCCGTACGAGAACCTGGGCGCGCAGCTCGTGAAGGAGGTGGCGACCAAGACCAACGACATCGCGGGTGACGGCACCACCACCGCCACCGTGCTGGCCCAGGCGCTGGTCCGCGAGGGCCTGCGCAACGTCGCCGCCGGCGCCTCCCCGGCCGCCCTGAAGAAGGGCATCGACGCCGCGGTCAAGGCCGTGTCCGAGGAGCTCCTCGCGACCGCCCGCCCGATCGAGGACAAGTCCGACATCGCCGCCGTGGCCGCGCTCTCCGCGCAGGACCAGCAGGTCGGCGAGCTCATCGCCGAGGCGATGGACAAGGTCGGCAAGGACGGTGTCATCACCGTCGAGGAGTCCAACGCCTTCGGCCTGGAGCTGGAGTTCACCGAGGGCATGGCCTTCGACAAGGGCTACCTCTCGCCGTACATGGTGAGCGACCAGGAGCGTATGGAGGCCGTCCTCGACGACCCGTACATCCTGATCAACCAGGGCAAGATCTCCTCCATCCAGGACCTCCTGCCGCTGCTCGAGAAGGTCATCCAGGCCGGCGCCTCGAAGCCGCTGCTGATCATCGCCGAGGACGTCGAGGGCGAGGCGCTCTCCACCCTCGTCGTCAACAAGATCCGCGGCACCTTCAACGCGGTCGCCGTCAAGGCCCCCGGCTTCGGTGACCGCCGCAAGGCGATGCTCCAGGACATGGCCACCCTCACCGGTGCCACCGTCATCGCCGAAGAGGTCGGCCTCAAGCTCGACCAGGCCGGTCTGGACGTCCTCGGTTCCGCGCGCCGCGTGACCATCTCCAAGGACGACACGACCATCGTCGACGGTGGCGGCAGCCACGACGAGGTCCTCGGCCGCGTCAACCAGATCAAGGCCGAGATCGAGTCCACGGACTCGGACTGGGACCGCGAGAAGCTGCAGGAGCGCCTGGCGAAGCTCGCCGGCGGCGTCTGCGTCATCAAGGTCGGCGCCGCCACCGAGGTGGAGCTCAAGGAGAAGAAGCACCGCCTCGAGGACGCCATCTCGGCGACCCGCGCGGCGGTCGAGGAGGGCATCGTCTCCGGCGGTGGCTCCGCGCTCGTCCACGCCGTGAAGGTGCTGGAAGGCAACCTGGGTCTGACCGGCGACGAGGGCACGGGTGTCGCGGTCGTCCGCCGCGCCGCCGTCGAGCCGCTGCGCTGGATCGCCGAGAACGCCGGCCTCGAGGGTTACGTCATCACCTCGAAGGTCGCCGAGCTCGACAAGGGCCAGGGCTTCAACGCCGCCACCGGCGAGTACGGCGACCTGGTCAAGGCCGGCGTCATCGACCCGGTCAAGGTCACCCGCTCCGCGCTGGAGAACGCCGCTTCCATCGCCTCCCTGCTGCTCACGACCGAGACCCTGGTCGTCGAGAAGCCGGCCGAGGACGAGGGCGACGCCGGTCACAGCCACGGCGGTCACGGCCACAGCCACTGATCGCGCCCCACATCGAGAAGGCCCCGTTCCGCATCGGCGGAACGGGGCCTTCCCGTAGGCGCGGTGACGTCACATCGCGCCCAGTTCCCTCATCAGGCGCATGGCGTCGTAGTGCCACCAGCCTTCCTTGATCATTCCGTCCTCGCACCGGAAGACCGTCGTGCCGGTCATCGTGCAGTCCTTGCCGGTCGGGGCGATCCCCATGAACTCGCCCTTGTGCTTGCCGTTGAAGGTCCACATCGTGGTGACGTAGTCCTCCTGGGCCATCTGGGCGTCCCGCGTGAAGGTGAAGTCGAAGGCGGCGCGCCACATCTGCACGTCCTCGCGGATGCCGTCGCGGCCGACCTTGACGTCCGGCCGGCTGATGTCGTGGTCCCGGTAGTCCGCCGCGAAGATCTCGTCCACGACGGACATGTCGCCCTTCATCGCGACCTCTTCGTACATGCGGTTCGCGAGCAGCGCGTTGAGGTGCTCGTCGCGGACGACGTCCAGGTTGGTGAACCGGGGCATCCCGTCGCAGAGGGCCATCATCTCCTGGAACATCCTGTCCGTCTCCGGGAGGTGAGAGTTCTTCATGGCCGCTTCGTACGACGGGAATTCGACGACGTCGACGTAGCGCGTGTCGGATTCCCGGTCCTTGCCCACCACGGTGTGGGCCACGGTGCGCTTGCCCTTCGTCTCCGCCAGGTACCGGTCGATGACCTCGTTGACGGCCTCGGGCCTGCTGGTCTCGTAATCGACTATTTGTACGAATGTCATGGCGTACTCCCGCGCTGGATGGGACGTATCCAGTTTAGGGAGATTTCACCCGGTCGGCCGGTTTGGGGAACGGCCTACCCGTAGGTCACTCGGGCTACTGCGGGCCGTACTTGCGGCCCGTACGGGAGGACACCCCGCCCAGCAGCCCGCGCGGCGTCAGCTTCACCAGGCCCATCAGCGCCTTGTACCGCGGATCCGGGATCGAGACCGTCTTGCCGCGCGCCAGGTCGTCCAGGGCCGCCGCCACCAGCTTGTCCGCGTCCAGCCACATCCAGTTGGGGATGTTGTCCGTGCCCATGCCGGCGCGCTGGTGGAACTCGGTGCGGACGAAGCCGGGGCACAGGGCCATCAGCCGTACGCCCGATCCGGACAGGTCCCGCGCCGCGCCCTGCGTGAACTGCACGACCCAGGCCTTGCTCGCCCCGTACGTGCCGCGCGGCACGAACGCCGCCACCGAGGCCACGTTGACGACGCCGCCGCGGCCGCGCGAGCGCATCGATTCGGTGGCCGCCGAGGTCAGCCGCAGGACGGCCTCGATGTGCACCTTCAGCATGGTCAGCTCGTCGGCCATGGAGACTTCGAGGTAGCGGCCCTTGTTGCCGAAGCCCGCGTTGTTGACCAGCAGGTCCACCGGGTGCGTACGGTCGCCGAGGCGGTGCTCGACGGCCGCGATGCCCTCGTCGGTGGAGAGGTCGGCGGCCAGCACCTCGGCCTCGATGCCGTGCCGGTCGTGCAGCTCGGTGGCCTGCTCGCCGAGCCGCTTCGTGTCGCGAGCCACCAGTACGAGGTTGTGGCCCTGGGCGGCGAGCCGCCGGGCGAATGCGGCGCCGATGCCCGCCGTGGATCCCGTAATCAACGCAGTCGTCATAGGCGCAACCTAGCCGCCCACGGCGACAGCTCAAGAGGAGCCCGCCGGGCGGTACCCCTTCGTGACGCACGGCCCCGCGCGTCGTCGCTTCCCGCTGCGGAACCGCTACTTCCGGCTACGAAAGACCGCTTTGACCTCCGCTTTCGGCTCCTTGGGCCCGACCGCGCTCCTACTCCGCTCCTACTGCCCGTACTTCTCCGCGTGGGCGAGGGCCTTCTCGTGCCACTCCGGCGCCATGGCCGCGCCCGCCGCCCGCGTGCGCGCGAGCAGCGACCGGTCGGTGGTGAAGGCCCGGAACCAGAGCTCCACCGTCACGTCGTGGTCCGGGCGGTGGACGAGCTCGACGCAGTCGCCGGGGGAGACCGGCCCCTCCTGGACCACGCGCAGGTACGCACCCGGCCGCGCGGCCTGCGTGTACCGCTTGACCCAGCCCCGCTCGCCGAGCGCGCCCTGGAAGGTGCGGCACGGGATGCGGGCCGAGGCCACTTCGAGGACGAGGCCGCCCGCGCCGACCCGCCAGCGCTCGCCGAGCAGCGCGCCCGTCAGGTCCATGCCGGAGGTGGTGAGGTTCTCGCCGAACAGCCCGGCGGGCAGTTCGCGGTCCAGCTCGCCCTCCCACCAGTCGAGGTCCTCGCGCGCGTAGGCGTAGACGGCCTGGTGGTCCCCGCCGTGATGGCGCAGGTCGCAGACGGCGTCGCCCTTGAGGCCGCTGGCGCCGACGCCCTTGGGCCCGGGAGGGAACACGTGGACCGGGCCGGGTACCGGGCGCTTGCCGATGCCGGTCACCCCGCCCGGCGCGTCGGTGTGGTCGACGGCCGTCGCGCGGCCGAGGTTCACGGAGACGACGCGCGGGGCGGCGGCGGGCGCGCCGGAGGTGCCGGAGGCGCCGGGAGCGGTGGGGGTCATGAGGGCCACGGTAGTCCAGCTTGCTCAAAGGGTCACGAGAATATTCGCGCCGAGATCAAAGCGGGGCTTATGCTCGAAGGATGATCGAGGCACGTCATCTCCGGGTGCTGCGCGCCGTCGCCGGCACCGGGTCCTTCTCCGCCGCCGCCCGCGAGCTCGGCTGCACCCAGCCCGCCGTCTCCCAGCAGATGAAGGCGCTGGAGCAGTCGGCCGGCACCCCGCTGCTCGTCCGGGCCGGCCGCGAGATGCGGCTGACCCAGGCCGGTACGGCCCTGGTCCGGCACGCCGCCGGGATCCTCGCCGGGCTGACCGCCGCCGAGGAGGAGGTCGCGGCCATCGCCGGGCTGCGCGCGGGCCGGGTCCGGCTGGTGTCCTTCCCCAGCGGGAGCTCCACGCTGGTGCCGACGGCGCTGGCCGCGATGCGGGCCGAACACCCCGGCACCCGGATCTCGCTGGTCGAGGCCGAGCCGCCGCGGTCGGTGGAGATGCTGCGCGAGGCCGACTGCGATCTGGCGCTGGCCTTCCGGTACGGCTCGGCCTCCCCCTCGGCCGGCGGCCAGGCCGCCGAGGGCGAGTGGGAGGACCTCGTGGTGCGGCCCCTGCTCACGGACCGGCTCGTCGGGCTGGTTCCGGAGGGGCACCGGCTGGCGGGGGCCGAGCGGGTGAGCATGGCGGAACTGGCCGACGAGCCCTGGATCGCGGGTTGTCCGCGCTGCCGCCGCCATCTGGTGGAGGTGTGCGAGGAGGTGGGCTTCACCCCGCGCATCGACTTCGCGACCGACGACTACCCCGCCGTGGTCGGCCTGGTCGGCGCCGGGCTGGGCGTCGCCGTACTGCCGGAGCTGGCGGTGGAGTCCGTACGGGCCAAGGGCGTGAGCACGGTGGCCGTGGAGCCGGCGGTGGAGCGGGAGGTCGTGGCGCTGACCCTGCCCGACCTGGCGCGCGTACCGGCCGTGGCGGCGACCCTGGCCGAACTGGAGCGGGCCGCCACGCGCTGACCGTACGGCGGTACGGCCAATCGCGTGACGTTCCGGTCCGCGTACGGGTTGAGGAAACGTTCCTTCGTACGTTTCGGCGAACCTCGGGTCAGTGCGGCGGAAGGGGTCCGATCGTGCTGGAGGCGGGGATCAGGCGATGGCGCGCGCGTCCCATCAGCTCTTCGCGCTCATCCTCCGTGAGGCCGCCCCACACCCCGTAGGGCTCGCGGACGGCCAGTGCGTGCGCGGCGCATTCCGAGCGCACCGGGCATCGCATGCAGACCTCTTTAGCCGAGGCCTCGCGCGCACTCCTGGCCGCGCCCCGCTCGCCTTCCGGGTGGAAGAAGAGGGAGCTGTCGACCCCCCGGCAGGCGGCCAGCAGCTGCCAGTCCCAGAGGTCGGCGTTCGGTCCGGGGAGGCGGGAGAAATCTGCCATGGGTAGTCCTCTTGGTGCCGGTACTGAGACGGATACGGTCCAAGTCTCCACACCTACTGTCGTAGTAGATGTAAATATGACTCATTGGGAATCTAGCCTCAGACACGTGCCAAAAGGAAGAAAAGCCGCCAAATAGGGCATAGCTCCAGATGGAGGACACGCGGAGAGTGGCACCCGCGTCGTGTTCGCTTCCTCACGTAGAGTGCCGAAGGTGTCCGTCCGACCCGTAACTCTTTCGAGTGACCATCGTTGAGAGTGCGAAGGCGGTTGAACCAAGAAGTTCCCGGACAGGTGTCCGAGGGCATCGACCGCACAGGTGACGATACGTACCAGCCTGGAGGCTCAAGGTGACGCGCATCAGCAGCTGCGGAGGGCGGTCATGACTTCCGTCCTCGTCTGCGACGACTCCCCGCTTGCCCGAGAGGCGCTCCGTCGCGCGGTTGCCACCGTGCCCGGCGTCGAGCGTGTGACGACGGCTGCCAACGGCGAGGAAGTCCTCCGCCGCTGGGGTGCCGACCGCTCCGACCTGATTCTGATGGATGTACGGATGCCGGGGCTGGGCGGTGTGGAGACGGTGCGCCGGCTGCTCTCGGCCGATCCGGGCGCCCGCATCATCATGCTGACGGTCGCCGAGGACCTGGACGGGGTGGCCCTCGCGGTCGCCGCCGGCGCCCGGGGCTACCTGCACAAGGACGCCTCGCGCGCCGAACTGCGGGCCACGGTCACCCAGGCACTCGCCGACCCGACCTGGCGACTGGCCCCGCGCCGGCTCCGCTCGGCCGAGATGGGCGCCGCGCCCACGCTCACCGCGCGCGAGATCCAGGTGCTGGAGGGCATGAGCCACGGCCGGTCCAACGCGGAGATCGGGCGCGAGCTCTTCCTCTCCGAGGACACGGTCAAGACGCACGCCCGCCGGCTGTTCAAGAAGCTCGGCGCCTCGGACCGGGCGCACGCCGTGGCGCTCGGGTTCCGCTGGGGTCTGGTCCGCTGACCGCGGGACCGCAGGCCGGACGCTGAGAGCGGTCCCGTCCGCCACCGGCGGGCGGGGCGGCACGCCGGGCGCCCGGGCTGTGGGTCCGCCCGTGTGCCCGTCCGCGTGTCCGCCCGTGCGTCCGGTTGCCTCCGGCCGTCCGCGGCAGGCCCCGGCCGCCCCGGCGCACGCCCGGCGCGCGCCCGTCGTGTGCCGGTCGTGTGCTCGTCCGTTCCCGTCCCGCCGTACCCGGTGCGCACCCGGGGATGGGCGGGGCACAATCGGGGGACGTGTCGCTTCGCGCGCGATGCCGCATGCTTGAGGTGTGGCGCATTTTCTGGGATGGGGCCTCGGGGAGTATTCGGTCGAGCGGGAGGGGAGGGCGCAATGACGAGCTCAGGCGCACCCGCTCATAACGCTTCGACGCACAACACGGGCCGTGGCGGCGCGAATGCTCCGGCGCCAAGGCACCATGGATTGATGCGCGACGACGAGGCCCCGGGGTCACCCACGGCCACAGGCTCCACCGGCGCCGCCAAAGGCGGCAGCGCCGGGGCCGTCAGCGCGCTCGTACGCCGCGCGGTCGAGGGCGACGAGCAGGCGACGCACGATCTGCTCGCCTTCGTTCACCCGCTCGCGATCCGCTACTGCAGGACCCGGCTCTCACGGCTCCCCGGCGACGCCCGCCACTTCGTGGAGGACCTCGCGCAGGAGGTCTGCGTCGCCGTCCTGATGGCGCTGCCGCGGTACCGGGACACCGGCCGTCCCTTCGAGGCCTTCGTCTTCGCCATCGCCGCGCACAAGGTCGCCGACCTCCAGCGGGCCGCCATGCGGCACCCGGGCAGCACGGCCGTGCCCTCCGACGAGATGCCGGAGCGGCCGGACGACTCGCTGGGTCCGGAGGAGCGGGCGCTGCTGAGCAGCGACGCCGCCTGGGCCAAGAAGCTGCTGGCCAACCTTCCGGAGAACCAGCGCGAGCTCCTCGTCCTGCGGGTGGCGGTCGGCCTGACGGCCGAGGAGACCGGGCAGATGCTCGGGATGTCCCCCGGTGCGGTGCGGGTGGCCCAGCACCGCGCGCTCAGTCGGCTGCGCGCGCTCGCCGAGCAGTAGGTCCCGCATCCTCGTAGGAACAGACGAAACTTCTGCTTGACCTTGGTCGTGGAATGAGACGCGTCGGGATCCCGTTAGCATGGACATCCGCGCTGAGCAAGACCATTTGGGAAGGTGTCATGACCGCCGACGGAGTGCCCGACAAATTCGCCACGCTCGGACTGACCTACGACGACGTGCTGCTGCTGCCGGGCGCGTCGGACATGTCGCCTGATGCGATCGACACCTCTTCCCTCATCTCCAGGAACGTCCGTGTGAACGTCCCGCTGCTGTCCGCGGCGATGGACAAGGTCACCGAGGCCCGCATGGCCATCGCGATGGCCCGCCAGGGCGGCGTCGGCGTGCTGCACCGCAACCTCTCCATCGCCGACCAGGCCAACCAGGTCGACCTGGTCAAGCGCTCCGAGTCCGGCATGGTCACCGACCCGATCACGGTGCACCCGGACGCGACCCTGCGCGAGGCCGACGAGCTCTGCGCGAAGTTCCGCATCTCCGGCGTCCCGGTCACCGACCCCGCCGGCAAGCTCCTCGGCATCGTCACCAACCGCGACATGGCCTTCGAGTCGGACCGCAGCCGCCAGGTGCGCGAGGTCATGACCCCGATGCCGCTGGTCACGGGCAAGGTCGGCATCTCCGGCGTGGACGCCATGGAGCTGCTGCGCCGCCACAAGATCGAGAAGCTGCCGCTGGTCGACGACGCGGGCATCCTCAAGGGCCTCATCACGGTCAAGGACTTCGTCAAGGCCGAGAAGTACCCGAACGCCGCCAAGGACAAGGACGGCCGCCTCCTGGTCGGCGCCGCGGTCGGCGTCGCCGGCGACGCGTACGACCGCGCCCAGGCGCTGATCGAGGCGGGCGCCGACTTCATCGTCGTCGACACCGCCCACGGCCACTCCCGGCTCGTCGGCGACATGGTCGCCAAGATCAAGTCGAACTCCTCCGTCGACGTCATCGGCGGCAACGTCGCCACCCGCGACGGTGCCCAGGCGCTGATCGACGCCGGCTGCGACGGCATCAAGGTCGGCGTCGGCCCCGGCTCCATCTGCACCACCCGCGTCGTCGCCGGCATCGGCGTCCCGCAGGTCACCGCCATCTACGAGGCCTCGCTCGCCGCGAAGGCGGCCGGCGTCCCGGTCATCGGCGACGGCGGCCTGCAGTACTCCGGCGACATCGCCAAGGCGCTCGTCGCGGGCGCCGACACGGTGATGCTCGGCTCGCTGCTCGCGGGCTGCGAGGAGTCCCCGGGCGAGCTGCTCTTCATCAACGGCAAGCAGTTCAAGTCGTACCGCGGCATGGGCTCGCTCGGCGCGATGCAGTCCCGCGGTGACCAGCGCTCCTTCTCGAAGGACCGCTACTTCCAGGAGGGCGTGGGCGGCGACGACAAGCTCATCCCCGAGGGCATCGAGGGCCAGGTCCCGTACCGCGGCCCGCTCTCCGCGGTCGTGCACCAGCTCGTCGGCGGCCTGCGCCAGTCGATGTTCTACGTCGGCGGCCGCACGGTGCCGGAGCTCCAGGACCGCGGCCGCTTCGTCCGCATCACGTCGGCGGGTCTCAAGGAGAGCCACCCGCACGACATCCAGATGACCGTCGAGGCGCCGAACTACAGCCGCAAGGGCTGAACCGACAGCGCGTGAGGGGGGCGGGTCCGGCGGACCCGCCCCCTTGACGTTGCGTCCGTACAGCGGTCACCGGAACGCGGGGCGCCGGGGTTCGGGGATACTGGACGGGCAGACCCAGAGGAAAGGCCACCACACGTGACTGAGATCGAGATCGGGCGCGGCAAGCGCGGCCGCAGGGCGTACGCGTTCGACGACATCGCCATCGTCCCGAGCCGGCGTACGCGGGACCCGAAGGAGGTCTCGATCGCCTGGCAGATCGACGCCTACCGCTTCGAGCTCCCGTTCCTCGCCGCCCCCATGGACTCGGTCGTCTCCCCGCAGACCGCCATCCGCATCGGCGAGCTCGGCGGCCTCGGCGTGCTGAACCTCGAAGGCCTGTGGACCCGGTACGAGGACCCGCAGCCGCTGCTCGACGAGATCACGGAGCTGGACGAGGACGCCGCCACGCGCCGTCTCCAGGAGATCTACTCCGCCCCGATCCAGGCGGACCTGATCCGGCAGCGCATCAAGGAGGTCCGCGACTCCGGTGTCGTCACCGCCGCCGCGCTCTCCCCGCAGCGCACCGCCGAGTTCTCCAAGGCCGTCGTCGACGCGGGCGTGGACATCTTCGTGATCCGCGGCACCACCGTGTCGGCGGAGCACGTCTCCGGCGCCGCCGAACCGCTGAACCTGAAGCAGTTCATCTACGAGCTCGACGTCCCGGTCATCGTCGGCGGCTGCGCCACGTACACCGCGGCCCTGCACCTGATGCGCACCGGCGCCGCGGGCGTCCTGGTCGGCTTCGGCGGCGGCGCCGCGCACACCACGCGCAACGTGCTCGGCATCCAGGTCCCGATGGCCACCGCCGTCGCGGACGTGGCCGCGGCCCGCCGCGACTACATGGACGAGTCCGGCGGCCGCTACGTGCACGTCATCGCCGACGGCGGCGTGGGCTGGTCCGGCGACCTCCCCAAGGCCGTCGCCTGCGGCGCCGACGCCGTGATGATGGGCTCTCCGCTGGCCCGTGCCACCGACGCGCCCGGCAAGGGCCACCACTGGGGCATGGAGGCCGTCCACGAGGACGTGCCGCGCGGCAAGAAGGTCGACCTGGGTACGGTCGGCACCACCGAGGAGATCCTCACGGGCCCGTCGCACACCCCGGACGGCTCGATGAACCTCTTCGGCGCCCTGCGCCGCTCGATGGCCACCACGGGCTACAGCGAGCTCAAGGAGTTCCAGCGGGTCGAGGTCACGATCGCGGACTCGCAGCACAGCCGCTGACCCGCACGCCGTACGTACGCGAAGGGCCGGTTCCCCGGATGGGGGAGCCGGCCCTTCGGCGTTCGGCGGCGGCGCCGGGCGGCCGCGCGGGCGGTCCGGCTCCGTCCGTCGGGTGCAGGATCAGTCGCTGGCCTTCTTCGCGGCGCCGAAGGCCACGAAGCCGCCGATGGCGAGGAAGACGTAGTCCATCGCGTCCGCGCCCTCCTGCCAGATGTCGTTCAGGCCGCCGACGCCCGCCTTGTCGAGGACCTCGCCGAGGCCGACGTTGCCGTAGTCGGCCAGGGCCAGCGCGATGAAGAACAGCTGGCCGAGGTAGACGGCGCCGAGGGAGAAGACCGCGCCGACCACGGGGAGCACCGGGTTCTTGCCGCCGAGCTTTCCGGCGGCGAAGCCGATCAGCAGGCCGACGCCGACCGCCGCGTAGCCGACCTGGCGGTCGATCGCGTTCATGATCCCGCCGTACGCGGCGGCCGCGGCCAGGGCGGCGACCACGGCCGCGGCGATGCCCAGGCCGATGTTGCCGCTGCGGGCGGGCTCGGCGGGGTACGGGACGGCGACCGCTTCGGACTCGGGCGCGGGCGGCTGGATGTGCTGGCTCATGGTGGAAATCCCCCCCAGGGATTCGGGCATACGGGTGTCCGCGGAGGTCGGCCGGGGACGTATGGATGAGATAAGTCGCCGCAGGCTAGCAGGCGGATCCGACATCCGCTGAAGCGATTTCCGGGCCCGGTCCGGCGTGGTCCGCCCGGTCAGAGCCGGTGTGCCGCCCCCGCCGGGCTGGCCCCGCGGGTGTCCAGCAGCAACTGCGCCTTCACCGCCAGGCCTTGGAGGTCGTACGTGCGGTGGTGCTGGAGAAGGATCGTCAGATCGGCGTTCGCGGCGGCCTCGTACAACGACTCGGCCCGGGGGACGGGCCGGTCCCTGACGCGCCATCCGGCGACGTACGGGTCGTGGTAGCTGACCAGCGCCCCGAGGTCGAGCAGCCGGCTGGCGATCTCGCGGGCCGGTGAGCCCTCCTGGTCGCCGAGGTCGGGCTTGTACGTGACGCCGAGCAGCAGGACGCGGGCCCCGCGGGCCGACTTCCCGTGCTCGTTCAGCAGGGTGGCGGAGCGCTGGATGACGTACTGGGGCATCCGGCCGTTGATCTCCTGCGCCAGCCCGACCATGCGCAGGGGGTGGCCCGGGGTGCGGGTGGTGTGGGGGAGGTAGTTGGGGTCGAGGGGGACGCTGCGGCCCCCGACCCCCGGGCCGGGCCGGAAGGCCTGGAACCCGTACGGCTTGGTCTCGGCGCAGCGGATGACGTCCCAGAGGTCGACGCCGAGGTCGTGGCAGAGCACCGCCATCTCGTTCATGAGGGCGATGTTGACGTGCCGGTAGTTGGTCTCCAGGAGCTGTACGGTCTCGGCCTCGCGCAGGCCGCGCGCCCGGACGACCTTCTCGGTGAGGCGGGCGTAGAAGGCGTGCGCGGACTCGGTGCAGGCGGGGGTGAGGCCGCCGATCACCTTGGGGGTGTTGGCGATTCCGTGCGTGCGGTTGCCGGGGTCGAGGCGGCTGGGGGAGTACGCGAGGTGGAAGTCCCGGCCGGCGCGCAGTCCGGAGCCCGCTTCCAGGATGGGGCGCAGGTAGTCCTCGGTGACGCCCGGGTGGGCGGCGGATTCGAGGATGACGGTGGTGTGCGGGCGCAGCCGGGCGGCGAGCGTGCGGCCCGCCTCGCCGACGGCGGAGAGGTCGAGCGCGCGGTCGGCGCCGAGTTGGGTCGGGGCGCAGATGACGGCGGTGCGGACCCGGCCGAGTTCGGCGGGGTTGGTGGTGATCCGGAAGCCGGCGGCCGACATGCGGCGGATCTCGGCGGCGGTGAGGGTGGAGTCCGTGGCGGTGGTGGCTGTGATGACGGTGGCCGCGGGCGAGGCCGTGGCCGGGTCCGCGGCCGTTGCCGCCGCCGGACCGCTGTCGTAGCCGACCGTCTCGATTCCGGCGGCGACGGCCGCCTGCGCCAGCGGGAGGCCGAGGTGGCCCAGTCCGATGACGGCGAGATCTGCGGGCATGGGGTGCCGTCCCTTTCCCTGGCATGCATGAGGGGGCTGGGTGCGCAAGCCCTGTGGACCGTGCAGGTGGAGTGTGGAGCTGGCGCGATGTCAGACTAGGCGTATATATGACCGATGTGTCGTATTACGGGGCGATGGTCGCCGTTGTGTTGTCCACAGGCGGTGGCTGATGTCGGTGCGGCGGGTCAGAATCGTGAGCGGGGGATGTGAGCGGGGTCACCCGCACCGAGCGGGAACGACCGCACCGACGGGAGGCAGCCGTGAGGACAGCGACACTGGGGCCGGTCCAGCGCGAAGAGGCGCTCGCCCGGATGGCCGAGCGGGAACTGGACGTGCTGGTGGTGGGCGCGGGCGTGGTCGGCGCGGGCACCGCGCTCGACGCCGCGACCAGAGGCCTCTCGACGGGGCTGGTGGAGGCCAGGGACTGGGCGTCCGGCACCTCCAGCCGGTCGAGCAAGCTGATCCACGGCGGACTGCGGTATCTGGAGATGCTCGACTTCGCCCTCGTGCGGGAGGCCCTGAAGGAGCGCGGCCTGCTGCTGGAGCGGCTCGCTCCGCACCTGGTGAAGCCCGTGCCGTTCCTGTACCCGCTCCAGCACAAGGTCTGGGAGCGGTTCTACGCCGGATCGGGCGTCGCGCTGTACGACGCGATGTCGGTGTCCAGCGGGCACGGGCGGGGGCTGCCGCTGCACCGGCACCTGTCGCGGGGGCGCGCGCTGCGGGTGGCGCCGGCGCTGCGCAAGGACGCTCTGGTGGGCGCCCTGCAGTACTACGACGCCCAGATGGACGACGCGCGGTACGTGGCCACGCTGGTGCGGACGGCGTCTGCGTACGGGGCGCAGTGCGCCAACCGGGCGAGGGTGGTCGCCTTCCTGAGGGAGGGCGAGCGGGTCGTCGGGGCGCGCGTGCGGGACGTGGAGGGCGGCGGCGAGTACGAGATCCGCGCGCGGCAGGTCGTGAACGCGACGGGGGTGTGGACGGACGACACGCAGGCGCTGATCGGCGAGCGGGGGCAGTTCCACGTCCGGGCGTCGAAGGGCATCCACCTGGTCGTACCGAAGGACCGGATCCACTCCTCGACCGGGCTGATCCTGCGTACGGAGAAGTCCGTCCTCTTCGTCATCCCGTGGGGCCGGAGCTGGATCGTGGGCACGACGGACACGGACTGGGACCTGGACAAGGCGCATCCGGCGGCGTCGAGCGCGGACATCGACTACCTGCTGGAGCACGTGAACTCGGTGCTGGCGGTACCGCTGACGCGGGACGACGTCCAGGGGGTGTACGCGGGCCTGCGGCCGCTGCTGGCCGGGGAGTCGGACGCGACGAGCAAGCTCTCGCGCGAGCACACGGTGGCGCATCCCGTGCCGGGTCTGGTGGTGGTGGCGGGCGGCAAGTACACGACGTACCGGGTCATGGCGAAGGACGCGGTCGACGAGGCGGTGCACGGGCTGGACCAGCGGGTCGCGGAGTGCGTGACGGAGGACGTGCCGCTGGTGGGGGCGGAGGGGTACCGGGCGCTGTGGAACGGGCGGGCCGGGATCGCCGCCCGGACGGGCCTTCACGTGGTGCGGGTGGAGCACCTGTTGAACCGGTACGGCTCGATGACGGACGAACTGCTGGACCTGATCGCGGCGGACCCGGGGCTGGGGCAGCCGCTGGGCGGGGCGGACGACTACCTGCGCGCGGAGGTGGTGTACGCGGCGTCGCACGAGGGGGCGCGGCATCTGGACGACGTGCTGACGCGGCGGACGCGGATCTCGATCGAGACTTTCGACCGGGGGACGCGGTCGGCGCGGGAGTGCGCGGAGCTGATGGCTCCGGTGCTGGGGTGGGACAAGCAGCAGATCGAGAAGGAAGTGGAACACTACGAGAAGCGGGTGCAAGCGGAACGGGAATCGCAGCGCCAGCCGGACGACCAGACGGCGGATGCGGCCCGGTTGGGGGCGCCCGACATCGTTCCGTTGTAACTCCGGGATGCGGAGGGGGGAACCGCGGACCCGGGGCGCCCGTCCGTTGCGGAGTGAGGAACAATGAGGGTTCTGCCGGGGCGGGTTACCGCACGGGTTCTCCCGGAGCGGCCCACTGGGGATCCCCGGGGCAGCAGGCGGCACGATCGCAGAGGGGACGCATGTCGAAGCCGGAGCACACCGAGTCGCCCGCCGAGTCGCCTGCGGCGAAGCAGGAGGCTGCGCGTGCGGCGAAGCCTGCCGCCTCGGCCGCGGCGGAGCGTGACGCCGGGGATGCGGCGAAGCCGGGGGCCGCGAAGCCTGCCGTCCCGCCTGCCGCCCCGCCCGTGGCGGAGCCGGAGGACGCCGAGCCCGGCGGTTCGCCCGCGGCGAAGGCCGACCTGAGCAAGGCCGCCGCTGGTGCCGCTGGTGCCGCCGGAGCTGCCGACAGCGGTAAGCCGGGATCCGGCGGGGCCGGTGACGGTGCGTCCGAGGGCGCGAAGCCGGACCTGGGCAAGGCTGCCGCGGCATCTGCCGTGTCGGCGGAGCCGAAGGACAAGCAGCCGACGGACAAGCAGCCGACGGACAAGCAGCCGAAGGACAAGGCGCCGGCCGCGGCCAAGGCCGACCTGAACAAGCCTGCCGCGGATGCCGCGGATGCCGCGGATGCCGCGGACGCCGCCGAGTCGGCGGCAGGCGCGGGCGGAGCGGGTGGCGGTGCGCCGCGGGACGCGAAGCCCGCCGGCCCGGCCGCGGTGGAGCCGGAGCCGGTCAAGTCCGCCGGGGCTTCTGCCGGGGGGAACCCGGTGGTCGAGAAGGCCGATGCCGTTGCCGCAGCCGTCAAGGCCGCCGCCGCGAAGGCCGCCGAGGGCGGGCAGGACGAGGGGCGGCTGCTCGCGCGGCGCTACCGCCTGCGCGAAGTGCTCGGCAAGGGCGGCATGGGCACCGTCTGGCGCGCCGAGGACGAGACCCTCGGCCGGACCGTCGCCGTGAAGGAACTCCGCTTCAGCACCGGCGTCGACGAAGACGAGAAGCGCCGCCTCATCACCCGTACCCTCCGCGAAGCCAAGGCCATTGCCCGGATCCGCAGCGGCGGCGCCGTCACCGTCTTCGACGTCGTCGACGAGGACGCCCGCCCGTGGATCGTCATGGAGCTCATCGAGGGCCCCTCCCTCGCCGAGTTCATCCGTGAGCAGGGGCCGCTGACCCCCCACCGCGCCGCCGAGGTCGGCCTCGCCGTCCTCGACGTGCTCCGCGCCGCGCACGGTCAGGGCATCCTGCACCGGGACGTGAAGCCGTCCAACGTGCTCATCGCCCGCACCGGCCGCGTCGTCCTCACCGACTTCGGCATCGCACAGGTCGAGGGCGACCCCTCCGTCACCTCCACCGGCATGCTCGTCGGCGCCCCCTCGTACATCTCCCCCGAGCGCGCCCGCGGCCAGAAGCCCGGCCCGCCCGCCGACATGTGGTCCCTCGGCGGACTGCTGTACGCCGCGGTCGAGGGAGTGCCTCCGTACGACAAGGGCTCCGCACTCGCCACCCTCACCGCCGTGATGACCGAGCCGGTGGAGCCGCCCAAGAACGCGGGTCCGCTGACCGAGGTCATCTACGGACTGCTGGCCAAGGACCCGGCCCGCCGCCTCGACGAAGAGCGGGCGCGGGCGATGCTCACCGCCGTCGTCAACGCGCCGGAGCCGGTGCCGGCTCCCGTCCTCGCCCCGGCCGTGGAGGAGACCCGGCAGATCTCGCTGGCCGACGCCAAGGAGGCCGCGGCCAAGGCCTCCGCCGAGAAGGCGGCCGAGAAGGCGGAGAAGAAGGAGCGCGAGCGGCTTGAGCGCGAGCAGCGCGATCGGGCCCGCGCGGCGCTGAAGGCGACCCGCAAGGCCGCGGCCGCCGCGGCGGCGACCACGGCGGCCGCGGCGGCCTCGGCGGCCGAATCCCCGGCCCCCGCACCGGCGTCGGGCAGGCCCTCGCCGGTCGCGGCGCCGCTCACCGACGTCATGTCCCGCCGCACCATCGCCCTCGCGATAGTGGGCGTGGTCGTCGTGCTCGCCGCGATCGGTTCGCTCATCGCGTACGCGGTCAGCGGTGACGACGCGGCCGACAAGAAGAAGGAAGAGGGCAAGGGCGGGCCGGGTACGACGGTCTCCGGCAGCCCGAATCCCAGCCCGTCCGCGAAGACCGGCGAGACCAACGCCACCTCGGGCAAGGGCGCCACCGCCAACGGCGGCGCCGGCAGCGAGCCGAGCCAGGGGCAGTCCCCGGGCGGGCAGCAGGGCCAGAGCCAGGGTCAGGGTCAGAGTCAGGGCCAAGGGCAGAGCCAGGGACAGGGTTCGACTCCGGGCGGTCCCGGAGCCGGGCTCCCCGAGGGGTACGCGAAGGTGACCGACCCCGGGTTCCACTTCTCGATGGCGATGCCGTCGGGCTTCAAGGTGACGGGCATAGCCGGCGAGAACTCCGGCGCGATATACAGCCGCGACGGCGGCTTCCCGCGCATTCAGGTCGACTACACCGCCAGCCCCGGCAACGACGCCCGGGCCGCATGGGCCGAAGCGGTCGCCGGAACGGCGAGCTCCAGCACGAACTACCGCACGATCCGGATCGATCCGACGGAGTACAACGGCTACCCGACCGTCGCGGACTGGGAGTTCGAGCGGGAGCAGAAGGGCATCAAGGTCCGCGTGCTCAACCGCGGCTTCAAGGTGGACGCGAAGCACGGCTACGCCATCATGATCAGCTGCCCGGCGGACCAGTGGGACGCCCCGGAATGCACGACGATGCGCAACACGGCGTTCCAGACCTTCCAGCCGCTGGGCTGAACCGCTCCGCCGGACCTGCCGGGCCGGGCCGCCGGGGGCTGCCCGGCCGGGCGTTGACGGGCGACGCGTGACGAGCCTTTCCAGGCTCGGGACGCGGGCGGCCCGCGCGACGTATCGTGGCAGTGGGGCCATGGGGGACGTGCGCCCCGGCACTCGGGGGAGGCGAAGTGGAGGACTACGCGGGCCGGATCCTGGCCGACCGCTACCGTCTGCCGCTGCCGCCGTCGGACGAGTACGAACTGGTCGAGACCCGCGCCTTCGACACGCGCAGCGGGCAGGAAGTCCTGGTGCGGCAGGTGCCGTTGCCGGAGATCGTGGATGCCGAGCTGCTCGACGGTCGGACGCCGGGGCCTCCGGCGGCGGCCGGGGGAGAACTCCCGGCCGTGCGCCGGGCGATCGCCGCCGCACAGGCGGCCGCGTCCGTGCCGGACCACCCCCGGCTGGACCAGGTCTTCGACGTGTTCGCCGAGGGCGGGTCGCTGTGGATAGTGAGCGAGTTGGTGCCGGCGCGCCCGCTGGCCGCGCTGATCGCCGATGAACCGCTGAGCCCGTACCGGGCGGCCGAGGTCGCGGCGGACGTGCTGACCGCGCTGCGGGTGCTGCACGCGCACGGCTGGACGCACCGGAACATCACCGTCCGGACCGTGTTGATATGCGATGACGGTCGCGTCGTGCTGACGGGCCTGGCGGCGGGCGCCGCGGAGGACGCCCTGTGCGGCTACGACCCGGTCCCCCGGGAGTCCGCGCCCCCTGCCGAGCCCTGGGACGACCCGCCGCCCCCTCCTGCCGGGAATCCGGGGTGGGGCACGGTCCCGAACGGCGTGGCCGCCTTAGGGCCGGACCCGGGCAGGGGCGTGCCGCCCGGCCCGTCGCCGGGCTCCGCCGGTGCCCAGGATGCGGCGCCCGGTGCGGAGTTGGACGTACGGGGTGTTCCGGGCGGGGCGGCGGGCGCCGGGCCGGACGGCGGTCCGGGCGCGGGCGGTTACGCGCCGCTCGTGGCGCCCGGGTACGACACCGGCCCCCGGTACTCCGACCACATCACCCCCGGGGCGACGGGGGAGCGGCCCGACCTCAAGGCCGCCGCGCGGGCCGGGGCCATCGCCGCGTACCGGGCGGGGGCGCAGGCCGCCGCCGCGCGGGTCACCGAGCAGCGCAAGGGAGGGTCCGAGCCCGCGCCGGAGCCGAGGCCGCAGGGGTCGAACCTCCCGCAGGGGTACGCGTACCCGTACGGCGGCCCGGAGGCCGGTACGAGTGCGCCGTGGCACGGGGCCACGCCGCGCCGGCAGGCCGCGCTCCCGCCCGCCGAGCCGTCGGAACCGGAGCAGGAGCGCGATCCCGGGCCGGTGCCGGATCCCGGGCGGGTGCAGGTTCCCGAGTGGGAGCACGATCCCGACCGGATGCACGATCCCGACCGGGGGCCCGGACCGGAGCGGGGGCCCGAGCCCGACCGGGGGCCCGAGCCGGAGCGGGGGCCCGGGTCGCGGCCCGGCCCGGCGCCGGCGCCGGGCCGCCCCGCGCTGCCCGCGCAACTGGCCCTGCCCGAGGGCTACCGCCAAGCCGAAGCCCCGGACCCGACCGCCTACCTCCGCCCGGGCCAGCCCGGCCGGCCCCGCCCCCCGCGCCCCGGCCAGACCCCGCCGCACGGCACCGAGGGCCCGACCATGGCCTCGTACCTGCCGTCCGGCGAACCCGGCCGGCTCCGGCCCAACGGGTCCGAAGCCCCGGCCCCGGCCCCGACCCCGGCCCTCACC
>NZ_LGDB01000003.1:0-17983 GCF_001279655.1 Streptomyces sp. WM6372
ACCCCGCCGGCCAGAACTGGGCCAGTGCCGCCTCCTTGTACGGGGTCGGGGTCACGCTCAGGTCGCCCGCGAAGGGGCGGTCCAGGGCCATCACCAGCAGCAGGCTGAAGCCGATCAGCCCCGCCACCGCCGAGACGAACAGCAGCTGCATCTTCAGGCTGCGCAGGCCGAACAGGAAGGTGAGCGGGAGGATCACCAGCGCGCCCCCGTAGACCAGCACCTGGAGCAGCACCGGCAGGGACGTTTCGGCCATCGTGATGCGCGCCCGGCGCTGCGCCGCGACGTCGTTGAGGCGGCCGGCGGCCTCCTCGTAGAAGGTCTGGCTGCGGCTGCCGGTGGGCTCGTACGCCTGGAGCGCCTGGTAGAGCCCGTGCGTCTGCTCGGCGGTCGCGTCGTAGCTGGGGCGGCCGGCCCGCATCATCGGCCACTGGACGTCGACGACGGCGTGCACGTAGTCGCCCACCGCCCGGTCCACGCGGGCGCGTTCGGCCGGCGGGAAGGCCTCGGCGCTGCGGACGACGAGGGCGAGGTCGGTGGCCTCGGTGGCGACGACGGTCTGGGTGTTCTCCAGCTGGGTCCAGAGCGTGACGACGACGAAGGCGAGGATGATGCCGTAGATCGCGCCGAACATGCCGAGGGCGACGCCGACCATCTCGTTGTGCTCGCCGCCGGCCAGGTGCGGGAAGCGGCGGCGGGCGGCGAGGCTGCCGGCCACGGCGAGGGCGACGAAGCCGCCGACGAGGAGGATGCCGAGGGTGAACGTGCTGAAGGTGTTGAGCAGCCACAGGATCATGGCCTGCTCAACGATCAACTCCGCCTGAGGGCCCGCCCGGCGCCCCGCCCGAAGCCCCCCGCGGCGGCTCGCCGCACTGTCGTCCGGGTCAGCTCACCGACGGGGTCTTCGGGAGCCCGTCGAGGGAGTTGCCCGCGCCCGCGAGGGAGCCGTTGGTGGCGGAGCCGGCGGCGGAAGTGGTCACGGCAAGGGCCGTCTTCGTGTCGTCCACCGCCTGGCCGGGGTGGTTGGCGATGTCGGTGATGCGCTTGGTGACGGGCTGTCCCTCGATGGTGGGGCCCGTCGTGTCGGCGTGGGCGGCGAGGGGGGTCAGGGCGAGGGCGGCGCCACTGGTGAGGACCAGGGCGGCGAGGCGGCGCTTCATGACGTTCATGCCGTACCCAACGACCCGCCGCCACCCGGAGTCACCACCCGGACCCCTCGGAAGGAAGCCCGGTGTTGGGTCCGCGGCCCGGATCGGGGGGATCGGTCCGGGCCGCGGGGGGACACCCCCAGTGTGGGGTGGGGTCAGTCCTGGACCACTAGGGCCGGGGTGGACTTTGTCAGGATCGCGCCGCGGAAGAAGGCCGGGCTGCGGCGTTCCGTGATCAGCATGATCACCAGGCCGAGGGCCAGGAGGCCGACGCCGATGACGAAGACGCTGCCGACGCCGAGGACGGTGGAGCCGGAGCCGTACGACGGGTTCCACATGTCGATCAGGGTCTTGAGGAAGACGGCGGCGAGGAGGAGGCCGCCGAGGACCGGGAAGACGCCCTTGAAGAACAGGTCCCGGGCGGAGCGGCGCAGTTCGCCGCGGAAGTACCAGGCGCAGGCGAAGGCCGTCAGCGAGTAGTAGAAGCAGATCATCAGGCCGAGCGCGAAGATCGTGTCGGTCAGGACGTTCTCGCTGACCAGGGTCATCACGGTGTAGAACGCGCCGGTCGCGACGCCGGCCATGACGGTGGCGCGGCCCGGGGTCTTGAAGCGCGGGTGGACCTTGGCGTAGGAGGCCGGCAGGGCCTCGTACGTGGACATGGCCAGGACCGTGCGGGCGACGGGGATGAACGTGGTCTGGAGCGAGGCGGTCGCCGAGGCGAGGACGGCGACGAAGAGCAGGATGCCGAGCATCGGGCCCATGACCGGGCCGGCGAGGGCGGCGAAGACGTTGCCGGAGGTCTCCGGGTTGCCGAGGCCGAGGCCGGCGGTGCCGGAGCCGACGGCCATCTGGGCGGCGATTCCGGTGGCCAGGTACGAGCCGACCAGGACGACCATCGCGATGAGCGAGGCGCGGCCGGGGGTCTTGGCGGAGCCGGTGGTCTCCTCGTTGGTGGCCAGGCAGGCGTCCCAGCCCCAGTACATGAAGATCGAGAGGGAGAGTCCGGCGGTGAAGGCGCCCATGGACTCGACCGCGAAGGGGTTCATCCACTGCCAGGAGAAGTCCAGGCCGGTGTCGAAGGTGCCGGCCGAGGCCTTCTGGAAGGCCATCGCGACGAAGATGGCGAGGACCGCGAGCTGGAGTCCGACCAGGGTGTACTGGACGCCCTTGGTGGCGGTCATGCCGCGGTAGCTGATGGCGGTCGCGGCGGCGATCAGGGTGAGGCAGGTGACGATGTGGACGAGTTTGTCGTCGTCCAGGGCGGCGATCGACGGGTTGTTCGTGATCTCGCCCGCGAGCAGCCAGAAGTAGGACGTGGCGACACCGGCCAGGTTGGACAGCACGATGATCGTGGCGATCACCAGGCCCCAGCCGCACATCCAGCCGATCCGCGGGCCGAAGGCCTTGACGGTCCAGGTGAAGGAGGTGCCGCAGTCCGGGACGGCCTTGTTGAGCTCGCGGTACGCGAAGGCGACGAGCAGCATCGGCAGGAAGCCGGCCAGGAAGACCGCCGGCATCTGGACGCCGACCTCACCGGCGGTGGAGCCGAGGGTCGAGGTCAGGCAGTAGACGGGGGCGACGGTGGAGATGCCGATGACGGCGCTGCCCACCAGGCCCACGGAGCCCTTGCCGAGGCCCTTGCCGCGTACGTCGCCGTCGCCGCCCTCGCCGTCGGCGACGCCGTTCACCGTGTCTCCGACCCGAGGCCGAACGTCCAGCTGTGTCATGGGTCAGGACGTTAGAGGCTGCGTTTTCCATATCCGGAGGGATTGGGTCCGAGCGGCTACCGGCGGGAACACCTTCGAATCCAGAGCCTGCGGCGGTTCATTAACCCGTAATGAAAGGTTCATGCGCGCGTCCGCCCCCTGCTCAACAGGGAGCGGACACTCCGTTCCGGAATGCGGAAACCGCAGCAGTACCCCTTTCGTGCCGCTTTGAACTTTCCCGTGTGACCTGGGTCTCAGCCCGGCGGGACGTCTCTCACGTCGTCCAGACGATCGACTGCATCTCGCTGTACGCGTGCAGCGCGTACGAGCCCACGTCCCGGCCGACCCCCGAACGCTTGAAGCCGCCGAACGGCGCCTCCATGTTCCGGCCGATCGTGTTCACGCCCACCCCGCCCGCCCGCAGCCGCCGCGCCACCCGGAAGGCGCGCGCCGCGTCCCCGGACCACACGTAGCTCAGCAGCCCGAAATCGCTGTCGTTGGCCAGCCGGACCGCCTCGTCCTCGCCCCCGTCGAACGGCACGACCACGACCACGGGGCCGAAGATCTCCTCCCGGACCACCCGCATGTCGTTCGTGCAGTCCACCAGCAGCGTCGGCGCCACGTAGAAACCGCGGCCGTCCCCGACCACCGGCCGCTCGCCGCCGTACGCGATCCGCGCGCCCTCCTTGCGGCCGAGCTCGACGTACGACTCCACCCGGTCCCGGTGCGCCGCCGAGATCACCGGGCCCACCACCGTGCCCGCCACCGCCGGGTCGCCGACCTTCATGAAGGCCAGGTAGCCGGTCAGCTTCTCCACCAGCCGCTCGTACACCGACCGGTGCACGATCACCCGGGTCGGAGCCGTGCAGATCTGTCCGGAGTAGAAGGAGAAGGTGGTGCCGATCCCCATCACCGCCGCGTCCAGGTCGGCGTCCTCGAAGACGATCGCCGCGCCCTTGCCGCCGAGCTCCATCAGCTGCCGCTTCATGGAGCGGCCGCAGACCTCCGCGATGCGCTGCCCGACGCCCGTGGAGCCGGTGAACGACACCATGTCCACGTACGGGGAGTCCACCGCGGCCTCGCCGACCTCGACCGAGGCGCCGCAGACCACGTTCACCACACCGGCCGGGGCGCCCGCCTCGTGCAGGGCCTCGGCCATCTTGAACACCGACAGCGGGTCCTGCGGGGCCGGCTTCACCACCACCGTGTTGCCCATGGCCAGCGCCGGGGCCACCTTGCCCGCCGGGTTCGCCCACGGGTTGTTGTAGGAGGTGATGCAGGTGACCACGCCGACCGGCTGGCGCACCTCCAGCGCCCCCAGGATGCTCGCCTTCCCCATCGGCCCGGCCTCGGTGACCTGCGGCGGCAGCCCGCACTCCACCGGTTCGAGCGCGCCCTTCGCGTACCGCCGGAAGCGCGCGACCCCGACCCCGACCTGCATCCCGCGCGCGATCCCGGTCGGCGCGCCCGTCTCGGCCCGGGCGAGGGCCGACCACGGCTCGTACGCGCGCTGCATGATGTCCGCGGCCCGGTCCAGGATGGCCGCCCGCGCCTCGGGGGTCGTACGGGACCAGGTCCCGAAGGCCTCCGCCGCCGCGCGCGCCGCCTCCTCGACCTGGGCGCGCGAGGCCTCGGGCGCGAGCCCGACCACCGATTCGTCCGCCGGGTTGACCACCTCGTAGTGGCCGCCGGCGGGCTCGACCCACTCCCCGCCGATGTACAGCTTCTGCTGCCCGGGCTCGCTCAACGGGTGCTCACCGTCCTCGTGTCCCGGCCCGAGCGGAGCACGATCCCGGGGACCGCCCCCGTGACCTCGTCGTCGCGGATCGTCTCCACGCCGTTGACGCGTACGGACACGATGCCGATCGCGCGGGCGTCCAGCCGCGGGCTGTCGCCGGGCAGGTCGTGGACGAGCGTCGCGGGCCCGGCCTCGATCCGCTCCGGGTCGAACAGCACCAGGTCCGCGTGGAACCCCTCGGCGATCCGGCCGCGCTCGCGCAGCCCGAACAGCTGCGCCGGGTCGTCGGTGAGCATTTTCACCGCCTGCTCCAGCGGCACCAGCTTGCGGCCGCGCAGGCAGTCCCCGAGGAAGCGGGTCGTGTACGGGGCCCCGCACATGCGGTCCAGGTGCGCGCCGGCGTCGGAGCCGCCGAGCATGACGTCCTCGTGCTGCCAGGTCTCGGCTCGCAGGGCCCAGCTCGCCGGGTCGTTGTCGGTGGGCATCGGCCAGAGCACCGTGCGCAGTTCGTCGTTGGCGCAGATCTCGACCAGGCACTGGAAGGGGTCCTGGCCGCGCTCGGCGGCGATGTCGTTCACGACCCGGCCGGACAGGCCCTCGTTCTCCTTGCTGTACGTGTCCCCGATGACGTAGCGGCCGAAGTGGGCCAGGCGCCGGAAGACGCCGGCCTCCTTGCTGTCGGCGCGGCGCAGCATTTCCGCCCGTACGTCGGCGTCGCGCAGTTTCGCGATCCGCTCGGGTACGGGCAGGGCGAGGACCTCGCCCCAGCCCGGGATCAGGTTCAGTGCGCAGAAGGTGCCGAGCGACATGTTCATGGGGGTGAGGATCGGCATGGTCAGCGCGACGATGCGGCCGCCGGCCTTGCGGGCGCGCTCGCTCGGTATGAGCTGGCGCGGGACCCGTTCGGGGACGGCGGCGTCGATGGTGAGGACGTTCCAGTTCAGGGGGCGGCCGGCGGCCGCGCTCATCTCGACGAAGAGGTCGATCTCCTCGTCGGCGAACTGGTCGAGGCAGCCCGCGACGATCGCTTCGAGCTGGGTGCCCTCGTGTTCGGCGACGGCCTTCGACAGCGCGAGGAGCTCCGCGGGTCGGGCGTGGCGGGAGGCGACGGGGGCTCCGTCCCCGTCCGAGTGGGTGGCGGACTGGGTGGTGGACAGGCCCCAGGCACCGGCGTTCATGGCGTCGTGGAAGAGGTCGAGCATCTGCTGCATCTGCTCGGGGGTGGGCTGTCCGCCGACGGCGTCGGCGCCCATGACGTGCCGGCGCAGGGCGCAGTGGCCGACCATGAAGCCGGCGTTGACGGCGATCCGGCCGTCGAGGGCGTCGAGGTACTCGCCGAAGGTGGACCAGGTCCAGTCGACGCCTTCCTCCAGGGCCTTGAGGGCCATGCCCTCGACCTTGCTCATCATGCGGCGGGTGTAGTCGGCGTCCTCGGGGCGGTCGGGGTGCAGCGGGGCGAGGGTGAACCCGCAGTTGCCGCCGGCGACCGTGGTGACGCCGTGGTTCATGGAAGGGGTCGCGTACGGGTCCCAGAAGAGCTGGGCGTCGTAGTGCGTGTGGGGGTCGACGAAGCCGGGGCACAGGACCAGCCCGGTGGCGTCCTCGGTGGTCCGGGCCTCCTCCGTGAGCGTGCCCGGCTCGGCGATGGCGGCGATCCGCCCGTCGCGCAGGCCGACGTCCGCCACGCGGGCGGGGGCGCCGGTGCCGTCCACGACGGTGGCGCCCTTGATCAGGTGGTCGAGCATGACGTCCCTTCTCGGTTGCGTTGGGGCTCCGCCCCGGACCCCGCCGGACCCGCCGGACCCGCCGGATCCCGCCGGCCCCGCCGGGTTCCGCGGGGCGGGCCGCCCGCGTTCCCGCGGCCCGTCCGCAGGGGTGGGGCCGGCCGGGGGCGGGCGGCAGGCCGCTGCCGCGAACGCCCCCGGCCGGCTCGCCCGGGCCGGGGCGCGGGGCCCCGGCCCCGGGGCGGCGGTCCGGGAAGACGCCGCCCCTGCTTCTCCCGCCGGCCGGATGGACGGCCCGGTCAGGGGTACGGCCCGGTCAGGGGTACGGCCCGGTCAGGGGTACGGCCGGGTCAGGGGTACGGCCGGGCGGACGGCCGGTCAGGCGGCTTCGCGGAAGCGCGTCGTGCGGTGGACCGGGTCCGTGTCGATCTTCGGGATCACGTGCTCGCCGATGAGCTTGACGGTGGTCATCGTGTCCTCGTACGAGACTCCGGTCGGCAGGCCGAACGACAGCTGGTCGGCCCCCGCCTGCTCCCAGCGCTTGCACTGCGCGAGCACCTCGGACGGGTCCCCGCAGATCAGCAGCTCCTCGGCGATCAGCAGCTCGATGATCTCCGCGTTGTACTCGGGCAGCGTCTCGGGCCACTGCGGGATCGCCTCGGGCCGCGGGAAGGTGTCGTGGTAGCGGAAGACCAGCGACTGGAAGCGGTTCATGTTCGCGTTGACCGCGATCTCGACCGCCTTGTCGTGCGTCTCGGCGCAGATCGCGGTGGAGGTGACCATCACGTTGTCGTTGACGAACGCGCCGATGGCCTTGGCCTCCTGGATGGCCGTCTTGTACTGCTCCAGCACCCACTCCATGTCGGAGACCTTCTGGACGCTGAAGCCGAGGACGCCGAGGCCCTTCTTCGCGGCCATCGCGTACGAGGAGGGCGAGCCTGCGGCGTACCACATGGCCGGGTGGGCCTTGCCGTACGGCTTGGGGAAGATCTTGCGCGGCGGAAGCGACCAGTGCTTGCCCTGGAACCCCTCGTACTCCTCCTGGAGGAACATCTTGGGGAACTCGGCGATGGTCTCTTCCCAGATCTCCTTGGTGGCGTTCATGTCCGTGATGCCGGGCAGGAACCCGAGGATCTCGTGGCTGCCCGCGCCGCGGCCGGTGCCGAACTCGAAGCGGCCCTTGGAGAGGTGGTCGAGCATGGCGACCTTCTCGGCCACCTTGACGGGGTGGTTGACCTGGGCGAGCGGGTTGAAGATGCCGGATCCGAGGTGGATGCGCTCGGTGGCGTGGGCGAGGTAGGCGAGGAAGACCTCGTTCGCCGACAGGTGCGAGTACTCCTCCAGGAAGTGGTGCTCGGAGGCCCAGGCGTACTTGAAGCCGGACTTGTCGGCCTGGATGACGTACTCGGTCTCCTCGATCAGCGCCTTGTGCTCTGCCTCGGGGTCGACCTTGGACCGCGCCTCAGGCACGTATCCCTGCACGAAGAGCCCGAATTCCAAGGGGGTTCACCGTCCTTTGGTTTCTGACGTGTCGTCAGATTTGATGAGTCGACTGTTCCACCGCGGAAGCGGGAGCGTCAATACCTGACGCCCCATCAGATGGGTCGCCACGCCGGCCTGCGGCGGGTCACATGACGCTGACGCCCGCCATCCAGCCGCCGTCGATGACGAACGGCTGGCCGGTGATGTACGAGGAGTCCTCGCCGCTCAGGAACAGGGCCAGCTTGGCGATCTCGTCGGGCCGGCCCACCCGCCCCATCGGCACGACCCGCCCGTAGAGCTCCGCCATCGCGTCCCGGGCCTCGTCGCTCATGTTCGCCGGGTCCAGCAGGCCGGGATTGGCCATCGGGGTGTCCACCGCGCCCGGGCACATCGCGTTGACCCGGATGCCCTTGGCGGCCAGCTCCAGGGCGGCCACCCGGGTCAGGCCGACGATCGCCGCCTTGGTCGCCGCGTACGCGCCCACGTACGCCATGCCCGTCAGCCCGGTGTACGAGGAGGTGTTGACGATGGTGCCGCCGCCGGCCGCCTCGATCTCGGGGGCGAAGGCCTTGATGCCGAGGAAGGTGCCGACCTGGTTGACCTGGATCAGCTGCTGGAACTCCTCCAGCGGGGTCGAGACCAGCTCGTTGAAGCGCAGGATCCCGGCGTTGTTGACCAGGCCGCTCACCGGGCCGAAGGCCTCCTTCGCGGCGGCGACGGCGGCGGCCCAGTCCTCCTCCCGACTCACGTCCAGCCGTACGTACCGGGCGCGGTCCTCCCCCGCCTCCTCGGCTATCTCCTTGGCGACGGCGGCGCCCTGCTCGTCCAGCACGTCGCAGAGGAGCACCTTGGCGCCCTCGGCGGCGAAGAGCCGGGCCTCCTGCTCGCCCTGGCCGCGCGCCGCGCCCGTGATGACGACGACGCGCCCGTCCAGCTTGCCCATGCCCGTACTCCTAGTCGTAGAGGCGTTCAGTCGTTGAGAAGCGGGCCGACCTCGGCCCCGAACGCGGTGATCTGGTCGGTCAGTTCGGCGCGGTCGCGGCTGCGGAAGCGGACCTGGATCTGGTCCACGCCGAGGGCCTTGTACGCCCGGAGGGACTCGGCGAGCGCCTCCGCCTTGCCGGTGAGGGTGCGGCGGCCGGTGTCCCAGCCGGGCTCGCCGACGTACAGCGCCTCGGTGATCGCGCCGAACTCGATGGGGCCGGCGACCCCGGCCGCCGCGCGGAGCTCCTTGATCCGGGCGATCTGCGCCGGCAGTTTGTCGCGCGGGTCGCCCTGCGGGAGCCAGCCGTCGCCGCGCACGGCGGCCCGGCGGACGGCGGCGGGCGAGGAGCCGCCGACCCAGACGGGGACGCGGGTCTGGGCGGGGCGGGGCAGCTGGCCGAGGTCCTTGAAGGAGAACAGCTCGCCCTCGAACTCCGGGTACTCCTCGGGCCCGAGGGCGGCGCGCAGCGCGTCCAGGGTCTCGTCGAGGACGGCCCCGCGGCCGGCGAAGTCGGCGCCGAGGGCCTCGAACTCCTCCTGCACGTGGCCCGCGCCGACGCCGAGGATGAGCCGGCCGCCGCTGAGGTGGTCGACGGTGGCGTACTGCTTGGCGCTGAGGAGGGGGTGGCGCAGGCCGAGGATCGCGACGTGGCTGAGCAGCCGTACGCGCTCGGTGATCCCGGCTAGGAAGGAGAGGGTGGCCACGGGGTCGTACCAGACGGTGCTCATGGGGCCGGCGAGGCGGCGCGGTATGGCCACGTGGTCGCAGGTGGCCAGGTACCCGAACCCGGCCCGGTCGGCGGCCCGCGCCACCTCCGCGAGGTCGGCGGCGGTCGCCGGGGCCTCCCAGGGCTCGGCGTAGATGGTGCTCTGCGACTGGATCGGGAGCTGCATCCCGTAGACCAGCCGGCCTTCCGCAAACACGCGCGCCATGCCGCCTCCGCTTCGTCTTCCGCCCTCGCCCGCCGACCGGGCCGCGGCCGCCGACCCGTATCCCGCCGGCGCCGGGGGCCATCGTCGTAGCTGACGGACCGTCAGGCAAGGGGTTCGACCCACCCGGCGGGTGCGCGGCCGGGGTGAGGCCGTGTCCTTCGGGCCGGGCCCGGCATGATCCGAAAGTCACGGCCCAGGGGATGTGCGGGCGGGGGCGGGTTGGTTAGGGTGCCGCGGGTGGATCTGTTTCTGACGCTGGTCAGCGGAGTGGCGTGGACCGTCGTGTACGTCGAGGCGATCCGGGTCGGGCTGCGGGACCGGACGTACGCGATGCCGGTGGCCGCGCTCGCGCTGAACTTCGCGTGGGAGGCGACCTACGCCGTGGGGGACGTCCGCGCCGGGGTGACCGCCCAGGGCGTGGTCAACGTGGTGTGGGCCCTCGCCGACGTCGTCATCATCTGGACCTACCTGCGCTTCGGGCGCGCCGAGCTGCCCGGGTTCGTGACGCGGCCGCTCTTCGCGGCGTGGAGCGTGCTCGTCTTCGGCAGCGGCTTCGCCGTGCAGTGGCTGTTCCTCGCGCACTTCGGGACGCACGACGCGACCCGGTACGCGGCCTTCCTGCAGAACCTGCTGATGTCCGGGCTGTTCATCTCCCTCTACGCCGACCGGCGCGGGCCGCGCGGGCAGTCCCTCGTCATCGCCGTCGCGAAATGGCTCGGGACGCTCGCCCCGACCCTGCTCTTCGGCGTCGTCGAGGGCTCGCCGTTCATCCTCGGGCTCGGGATCATGTGCAGCGTCTTCGACCTGGCGTACATCGGGCTGCTGCTGCGGGAGCGGCGGGTGGCCGCCGCCCCGGCCGGTCGGGAACCGGCCGGGCTGACGGTGTGAAGGAGTGACGGGGTGACGGGGTGACGGGGTGAAACCGCCCGGGAGGAGGAATCCCGGTTGTCAGAAGCCCGCCGGGCCCATCACGACGACCGGCTTCGCCGCCGGGTCCAGGGTGGTCAGCAGCTTCTTCATGGCCTCCTTGGAGATGCCGATACAGCCCTGCGAGGGGCCGTTGTGGTCGACGTGGAGCCAGATGCCGCCGCCCTTGTCCTCGCCCTCCGGCTTGACCAGGTCCAGCGGGGAGAAGCCCTTGCGGCGGTTGTAGTCGATCGCGATGACGTACTCGAAGGCGCCCGCGAGGGACTCCCCGTTCACGCCCCGGCCGGTGGGGACGAAGAGCCGGTTGTGGTCGTACGGGAACTTCGTGCCCGGCGGCTTCTCCAGCAGACCGCCGGCGTCGCCCAGGGTGAACACGCCCACGGGGGTGGTGAGGTCCCCGTCCTCGCGTTCGGCGGAGTTCCAGCCGCTGGCGCCGTTGTGCGCGGGCCAGCTCCCGGCGGTCCGGACCCAGTCGGCGCCGGCCGCCGGCCGGCTGTAGAGGGTCGCCGTGGACTCCGAGGAGTCCCTCGCCTTGCCGGAGACGAGGAGGAGCTGACGGGCGTCGGCCGGGATCCGGGCCCGTGTCTCGTCGCTGACCTCGGACAGGCCGTCGTCGGCATCGGAGGCCGCGGGTGCTCCGGGCGCTCGGGGTGCTCCGGCTGGTCCCGAGGCCGCGGGCGCCCCGGGAGCCCCGGGAGCACCGCGGGCCCCGCGGGTGGCGTGGGTGGCTCCGCCGGCCGGGGCGGAATCGGAGGTGGCGGCGTCGGCGGTCGCGGCCGAGGACGGTGCACGGGCCGCGTCCCCCGGGCGGTCCCCGGTCCGGGCCGAGGCGGTGGTGCCGGGGTCGTCGTCCTGGACCGTGAAGACCCAGCCGGCTCCGAAGGCCAGCAGGCCCACGGCGGCGGCGACGGCCACCCGCCGGGGCGAGCGGAGGCCGCGGAACGTGCGGAGCGTACGGGGACTGCGGGAGCCGGCGCGGGGGTGCTTGCTCATGCCTCCGACGGTACACACGGGGATCATCAGGATTCCTGAGGCGACGCCGTCCGGTGCGGCGCGGGTGTGACCGGAAAGCGCACCCGGACCGTCAATCCGCCGCCCTCCCCCCGATTGGCCCGCACGACCAGCTTCGCGCCGTGCGCCCGCGCGATCGAGGCGACGATCGAGAGCCCCAGCCCGGCGCCCTCCCCCGCGGTGTGCTGCCGTTCGGCGCGCCGCCGGAACGGCTCCAGCAGCCGCGGCACGTCGGCGGGCTCGATCACCGGCCCGGTGTTGGACACCGTCAGCGCCCCGTCGGCGGAGGTCTTCACGCTGATCCGCCCGCCCGGCCGGTTGTGCCGTACGGCATTGGCCAGCAGGTTCCGCACCAGATGGCCCAACAGGGCCCGGTCGCCGACCACGCTCACCGGCTCAAGGCTCCGTACGACGGTCAGCCCGGCGCCCCCGGCCGGCTCGGACGCGGACCCGGACGCGGACTCGGACTCCGGCTCCGGCTCCGGCTCCGGCTCCGACCCGGACTCGGCCCGCTCCGTCTCCGACAGCTCCGCCTCCGCGAGGGCCGCGAGGTCCACCGCGACGGTGGTCTCCAGTCCCTCCTCCGACACCGCGAGCAGCAGCAGCGACTCGACGAGGTGCTCGCTGGACTCGGCGACGCCGATCAGTTTGGACCGGATCCGGGCCACCTTCTCCGGCGGCGGGTCCCCGGCCAGTCCGATCTCGGCGGCCGCCCGCTGCACGGCCAGCGGCGTGCGCAGCTCGTGGGCGGCATTGGCGGCGAACCGGCGCTGCGCGCCCACCAGGTTCTCCATCCGGTCGAGCATGCCGTCGAAGGTGTCGGCCAGCCGCTTGAGTTCGCCGGGCGGGGCATCGAGGCCGATCCGCTCGTGCAGGTTCTCCCCCGAAAGGCGGCGGGCCGTCTCGGTGATGACACCGACGGGCCGCAGCACGCGGCCCGCCATCCACCAGGCCAGCCAGATCGACGGTACGGCGAACACGGCGAGGGCGATGAGCGAGACGACCAGCAGCTCGTGGAGGGTGGCGGCCTCGACGGCGGTGGAGAGGTTCCGGGTGGCGGCCCACGTCTGGAGCTGCTCCTGGGTGGGCGTGGCGGCGCCGGGCGGGAGCCGCTGGGCGGGTACCGCCTTGAGCGGCTGGCCTTCGACGGCGGCGCGCTCGAAGGCGGTGCCGGGGACGGCGGTGGTGACGGCTCCGCTGATGCGGGTGTAGAGGCCGCCCCGCAGCAGGACGTTGATCAGGGCGATCAGGCCGCCACCGGCGAGGACGAGCAGGGAGCCGTAGAGCGCGGTGAGACGGGCGCGCTCGGAGTGGAGCACTGCTCTCATCGTGGATCGGTGATCGGATCGGTGAGCCCGGCGGTCGGACCCGCGCCCGGACCACCGCCCGGACCCGCGATCCGGTACCCGGCCCCCGGCACCGTCTCGATCAGCTGCGGCTCGCCCAGCTTGGCCCGCAGCTTGCTGAGGGTCACCCGTACGGCATTGGTGCTGTACGAGGTGTCCTCCTCCCACACCTGCTCGATCAGGTCGTCGTTGCCGAGCACGGCCCCCTCCGCCCGCAGCAGCGCCTCCAGCACCGCGAACTCCTTGCGCGACAGCGCGAGCCGGTGCCCGTCGCGGCTCGCGCTCCGCCGGGCGGTGTCCACGGCGATCCCGCACCGCTCCAGCACCGGCGGCAGCGCGGGCCGGGTGCGCCGGCCGAGCGCCAGGACGCGGGCGAGGAGCTCGTCGTACGCGAAGGGCTTGGTGAGGTAGTCGTCGGCGCCGAGGCCGAGCCCCTCGACCCGGTCCCGTACGGTCCCGGAGGCGGTCAGCATCAGGACGCGGGTCAGCAGCCGCTCGCGCACCACCTGGCGGCAGACCTCGTCCCCGTGCAGGCCGGGCAGGTCACGGTCGAGGACGAGGACGTCGTACTCGCCGAGGCGCAGGCGCCTCAGGGCCTCCGGGCCGTCGCCCGCCTCGTCGACGGCCAGCGCGTCGCGGCGCAGCCCGTCGGCGATCATCTCCCGGAGGAATTCCTCGTCCTCCACCACCAGAACTCGCATGCCGCCCTCTCTACCGGAATCTCGTATTTCCTCGTCATAAGCAAGATCGGAGAGAGAAGCGAAACCCGCCTCGGGTGGAGGGTCTGGCGCATGAATCGATCCATGACCATGACCACGGCCGCGGCGCTCACCGGCCTGACCCTCTTCGTCACCGCGTGCACGGGCGGTGCCGGCTCGGACGGCAAGGACGGCAAGGACGGGAAGAAGAACGGCGCGTCCTCGAACGCGTCGAGCGGCGGCAGCGGTGGCGGGCAGGCCAGCGGCGCCGACGCCGACAAGGCGCTCAAGACGCGCAAGTGCCTGCGCGAGCACGGCATAGACGCGCCCGACCCGGAGCCCGGCCAGGACCCGCGCGGGATGACGCTGGGCTCGGGCAGCGAGGACCCGGAGGCGCTGAAGAAGGCCTTCGAAGCGTGCGGGATGCAGGCCCCCGGGACGGGCCAGCTCTCGCAGGAGGCCAAGGACAAGGCCCTGAAGTGGGCCAAGTGCATGCGGGACAACGGCGTGAACATCCCCGACCCGGAGTTCAACGGGAGCGCGATGAGCGCGACCAAGATCCCGGAGGGCCAGGAGCAGGCCTTCCAGGACGCCCAGAAGAAGTGCGACGCCGCGTGAGGCGGCGCGGCAAGTGGCTGCTGGGCTCGCTGGCCGTCGTACTCGCCGTCTCGGGCGGCGGGTACGCGGTGACGGCGGCCCAGCCCCGGGCGGACTCCGACGGGTCGAAGGACCGGCGCGCGGACGGGCTCCCGCAGCAGACCGCTCCGGTCACGCGCGGGGACCTCAGCTCCGGCCTCACCGTCGAGGGCACGCTCGGCTACGCGCAGGAGCGCAAGCTCGCCGCGGGCGGCCCCGGGGTGCTGACCTGGACCGCGGGCGCGGGTACGGCGATCGAGCGGGACGGGAAGCTGTACGAGGTCAACGGCAAGCCGGTGCGGCTCATGTACGGGAGCACCCCCGTGTACCGGCAGATGAAGACCGGGGACAAGGGCGAGGACGTCAAACAGCTCAAGCGGAACCTCCAGGCCCTCGGGTACGGAACCGGGCTCGACCCGGAGGACGGCACCTTCACGGCGGGTACGGCGACGGCCGTCAAGCGCTGGCAGAAGGCGCACAAGGCGGCGGAGACGGGCGAGGTCGGCAAGGAGGACGTCGCCTTCGCGGCCGGGCCGCAGCGGGTGCAGAAGAACGACACGGCGGTCGGCGACGAGCCGGCGCCGGGCAAGCCGGTGATGACGCTGACCGGGACCGAGCGGATGGTCCGCTTCCAGCTGGACGTGGCCAAGGCGGGCGCGGCGAAGACGGGCGACAAGGTGACCGTGAACCTGCCGGGCGGCGGCACGGCCACCGGGAAGATCGACTCGGTGGGCAGCACGGCGAACCCGGACGACCCGGGCGGCGGCGGGGGCGGCTCCGGCGGAGGCGGTGGGGGCGGCGGCGGGAAGCCGAAGGTCGAGGTGAACGTGTCCCTGGACAACGCCTCCGAGGTCAAGGGCCCGGACCGGTCCCCGGTGTCGGTCCGGCTCACCGGCGAGACCCGCAAGGGCGTGCTCTCCGTACCGGTCAACGCACTCCTCGCACTGGCCGGCGGGGGCTTCGGCGTGCAGGTCGTCGAGGGCGGCGCGGTGCGCGAAGTCCCTGTCGAGCTCGGCATGTTCGGCCAGGGCCGCGTCGAGGTCAAGGGGGACGCCCTCAAGGAGGGTATGCAGGTGGGGATCCCCAAGCAATGACGACGGCAGTGGCCACGGCCGAGAACAGGCACGCGCGCGCCGTCGTGGAACTGGCGGGCGTCACCAAGGAGTACCCCGGCGGGGTCAAGGCCCTGCGCGGGGTGGACCTCACCGTCCTGAACGGCGAACTCCTCGCCATCGTCGGCCCGTCCGGCTCCGGGAAGTCCACCCTGCTGCACATCGTCGGCACCCTCGACCGGCCGAGCGCCGGCGCGGTCGCCATCGCCGGGCACGACATCGCGACGCTGTCCGACCGCGCCCTGTCGGCTCTGCGCTCACGCCATGTCGGCTTCGTCTTCCAGTCCTTCCACCTCGTACCGGGCATCAGCGCGCGGGCGAACGTGGCCGAAGGCCTGCTGTACTCCGGCCTCTCACGGGCCGAGCGCGGCCGGCGGGCGGCGCGCGCCCTGGAGCGGGTCGGCCTCGGCGACCGGATGGAACACCGGCCGCACGAGCTGTCCGGCGGACAGAAGCAGCGCGTGGCGATCGCCCGGGCCGTCGCGGGCGAGCCGGACCTGCTGCTGGCCGACGAGCCGACGGGCGCGCTGGACTCGGCGTCGGGGCGGTCGGTGATGGAGCTGCTGCACGAACTGAACGCGGACGGGGCCACCATCGCCGTGATCACCCACGACCACGAGATCGCGGCGAGCCTGCCGCGGCAGGTGCGGATCCGGGACGGGGAGATCGTGGCGGACGTGTGGAACACGGCGGGGGCGGGGGCGAGGGGGCAGTGAGGGCCGCCAGGAAGCTGCGCCCGTCCCGCCTCGGCCCGCGGGACGTGCTGCACGTCGGCTCGGCGGGGCTGCGCTCGCGCCCGATGCGGGTGTTCCTGTCCGCGCTCGGGATCGCGATCGGCATCGCGACGATGATCGCGGTGGTCGGGGTGTCCTCGTCCAGCCAGGCGAAGCTGCTGCGCGAGCTCGACAAGCTGGGTACGAACATGCTGGTGGCGACGCCGGGCCAGTCGATGTTCTCGGGCCAGGACACGAAGCTGCCGAAGGAGGCCCCGGGCATGATCTCCCGTATCGAGGGGGTCGAGTCGGTGGGTACGACGGGCGACATCGCGCAGTCCGTGCGGCGCTCGGAGAACATCCCGAAGGAGGAGACGGGCGGCATCGGCCTGAAGGCGACGAAGGACGACCTGCTGGAGGTCCTGCGCGCCCGGATGCAGAAGGGGACCTGGCTGAACGGGGCCACCGGACGCTACCCGTCGGTGGTGCTCGGGAACGTCTCGGCGGAACGGCTGGGCATCACGGAGCCGGGACAGCAGGTGTTCATCGGCGGCCGGTACTTCACGGTGATCGGCATCCTGGACCCGATCCCGCTGGCCCCGGAGATCGAGCGCTCGGCGCTGATCGGCTGGGAGGCGGCGGAGCAGCTGCTCGGCTTCGACGGCCACCCGACGGCGATCTACGAGCGCTCGTCGGACGACCGCGTCGGGGCGGTCCGCAGCCTGATCGCCCCGACGGCCAACCCGCAGTCGCCGAGCACGGTGTCGGTGACGGACCCGTCGGCGGCGCTCCAGGCGAAGGCCGCGACGGAAGGGGCCTTCAGCACCCTCCTCCTCGGCCTGGGCGGGATCGCCCTGCTGGTGGGCGGGGTCGGGGTCGCGAACACCATGATCATCTCGGTGCTGGAACGCCGCCACGAGATCGGCCTGCGCCGTTCGCTGGGCGCGACCAAGGGCCAGGTCCGCATCCAGTTCGTGACGGAGTCCCTGCTCCTGTCGGGCCTCGGCGGACTGGCGGGCATCGCCCTCGGCGCGGCGGCCACGGCGGCCTACGCCCGAGCGGGCGACCTGCCCTGGGTGGTCCCCCTCTGGGCGGTGACGGGCGGCTTCGCCTCGACCCTGGCCATAGGTACCCTGGCCGGCCTCTACCCGGCGGTCCGCGCGGCCCGCCTCTCCCCGACCCTGGCCTTGCAGGCGGCGTAGAGCGCGGCGGGCACCGGATGGCACCATCCGGTGTCATGGCACCCGACACCACCGACACCACGTCCGAGCCCGGCCGGTACGAGGCGGGCCAGACGGGCCTCATCGTCAAGGTCCCCGAGGCCGAACCAGCCGTTCGCGCATGGCGCGAACGGCTGGACCCCTCGGCTGCCGCCGGGATCCCGGCACACGTGACGGTGCTCTTCCCGTTCCTCCATGAGCACCTGATCGACGCCACCGTCCAGGCGGCGCTCACCGAGATCGTGGGCAGCCACCGGGCCTTCGACGTCCGTTTCGCCGAGAGCCGCCGCTTCCCGGAGGTGCTGTACCTGGCCCCCGAGCCGGACACGACGCTGCGGCTGCTCACCCGGGCGATCGCCGACCGCTGGCCGCAGGCCCAGCCGTACGGGGGCCGCTTCCCGGACGTCGTACCGCATCTGACGGTCGCGCAGCGACAGGAGGCGGACGTCCTGGCCGAGATCGAAACGGACCTGGCGCGCTCGCTCCCCCTCACGACCCGCATCTCGTCGGTCGACCTGATGGTCCACGACGGGTCGGCCTGGCGGGACCGGGCGTCGTTCGCACTGCGGGGGTGAGGGACGGCGAGCCAGGCGGGTGGGTGGGTG
>NZ_LGDB01000004.1:0-17035 GCF_001279655.1 Streptomyces sp. WM6372
GGTGGCGGGACTGTCAGTGCCCGCTCCTAGGGTGCCGACATGACCACGCTCACCGTCGTTCAATCATGGGCCCGCATCGAGACCTGGCTCGCAAGCACGCTGCCGTCAGCCACGGACTGCTGCGACCGTCGGCCCGGTTGGAGGACATCGCGGCGGCCGAACTCCGTCTCGGCGTGACGTTCCCGCCCGACCTGAAGGAGTCGCTGCTGCGTCACGACGGCGTACAGCTCCAGGAGGGAACACCGACACTGGACTACTACGGACCGCTGTCCGGAGTCGAGGACATCGTCAGCAGCACCGAGTTCCTGCGGGACGTCGGCGCGGACGTCGCCGAGGACGAGACCGATCTCGACGAGGAGGAACGCGACCAGCACGCGTACTGGCCGCACGAGCGGCTGCTGATCACCCTGGGCATCGGCTGGCAGTCTTCGGACGGGCTCTTCATGGTCACCCGCCCCGGTCCACACCACGGGCGTATCGGCCGGTACTTCGACGAGGACGGCCCGTCCTTCACCGAGTGGCCGGGACTGCGGCACGTGCTCGCCGACTTCGCCACGGCTCTGGAGAACGGCACACCCTTCGACGGGCGTACTCCGCTCGCCTTCGAGGGCCGGCTGATCTGGGAGCACGGCGGGACGGTCGTCCCCGATCCGTTCTCCCCCCTCGGCCTCGCCGCCGAGGCCACCGAGCCGCTGGTCCCGGCCCCGGCCGAGCCGGTCCCGCCGGCCCCGCAGCCCGACGGGTCGTACGTCACCCTCACCTTCGGGGCCCCGGCCGAGGCACCTCCCGTGCAGCCGGACGTCGTGTTCGTGGCGGGCATCTCGCCCGAGGAGCTGTTGGACAGGCTGGGCTCGGTGCCCGCGACCACCGGACCGCGCAGCCGGGAGCAGGCGCGGGTGTCCGCCACCGGGCCCTGGGCGGCGTGTCGTCCGATGGCCCGGGCCGGTCGGTGCGGTGACGGGTGGTCGTACGCCACCCAGGAGGGCGGAGCCGCCCAGTTCGGCCGCCCGGAGGTACTGCGTCGGTTGTCCCGTGGGACCCGGGTCGTGCGGCTGGCGAAGCAAGGGCCCGAGGTGCACGTCACCGTCATCGAGGACGGTGCGGAACGGCCCGGGGCGGCCCGCCGGGTCGATTCACCCCGCGAGGACTACGTGAGCGGACCCGACGGGCAGCCCGCGCTCGGACCCGGTGGGCAGCAGTGGCAGAGGATCGGCGTCGATCCCTGGCCCGGCTCTACGGCCGCGTACACCCGACTGCTGGCCGGCCTGGCGACGGAGCACGGCATCACCTGGGATCCGGAGGCGGACGGCGACGAGCCGCTGGCGAGCGCGCTGCTGCTGCCGGTCCTCGACGACCTTCCGCCGACGCGGACCCTGGTCTCCTCGGTGCGTGACTTCGACCTCGGCGGGCTCGTCGATCGGACGCCGCCGGAGCGGTTGCGCTCCGCGATGGCGGCCCAGCTCGCCCGGTTGGCGTCCGAGACCGGCATCGACACCTTCCCGGAGATCGCGCAGGCGCTGGAGCGGATCCGACGAAACGAGCCGGTGGACCTCCCGGCCGACGGGGTCCTCGACCTGCGGATGAGGACCCTCTCGGCGGAGGCCAGGGCCGCACGGGGACTGCTGGACGCGGCCCGGCACCAACCGGACCCGGTACCCGTGACCGTGACCGCGGCCGACCTCGCCGCGTGGACCGTACGGGACTCGGCGGCCGGGGCACTGCGCGAGTTCCTGCTGCTGCCCCTGCCGGCCGCGGCGGCCACGGTCCTGAGCCGGCGGCTGTCCGTAGGCTGGCGCGACGACCTCGCCGCGGACCTGGCCGGCCAGGACCGGTCCGGCTGATCAGGGTGGCCGAGGCGAGCCGGACGCCCGTTCGACGGTGTTGCGCTTCTCGTACCGCTCTTCATCGAAGCCCGGGAGTCGTGGCCGTGGCCGTGGCCGTGGCTGTAGCGGTAGGCGTGGCCGCAGCCGTGGCCGCAGTCGTACCCGCGGGCTCCGGTGCCGGCTTCTTCGTGTGGTTGCGTACCAGCAGGCACAGCAGCACCGCGATCCCCAGGGCCGCGATCGGCAGCGCGGCCGTCACGTGCAGGGTGGCGACGAAGGCGTCCGGGTACGCCGCGCCCCCGGCGAGCTCCGCGGCCAGCCGCCCCTGGAGCAGCGCCCCGACCGAGGCCGCCCCGATGACCGACCCGATCTGACGGATCGTGTTGTTCACCCCGGACGCCGCCCCGGCCAGCCGCGGCTCCACGTTGCGCATCGCCTCGGTCGACATCGGCGCCACCACGCACCCGACCCCCAGGCCGGTCACCGCCGTCGCCGGCACGAACAGGTACCAGGGCGTCGCGGGCCCGGCGACCAGCACGATAGCGACCATCCCGGCCGCGTACAGCGACAACCCCGCCAGCAGCAGGTACTTGCCGCCGATCCGGTCCGACAGCCGCCCCGCGAAGGGGCCGACCGCCATCGACACGAGCGAGGACGGCGCGAGGACCAGACCGGCCTGGAGCGCGCTCATGTGCAGTACGGACTGCAGGTACAGGTTGAACGGAAGGACCAGCCCGATCATCGCCATCGACACCAGCGCCACGAGCGCGGTCATCACGGTGAAGTTCCGGTCGCGGAAGAGCGCGAACGGCACCAGCGGCTCCCGGTCCTGCTTCCCCCGCTGGTGTACGAGGAACCCCGCGACCAGCGCGACACCGGCGGCCAGCAGCCCCCAGATCCCCGCGCCCCACCCGTACCGCTCGCCCTCCTGCAAGCCGAACGCGAGGCAGAACAGCGCGGCGGTCGCGATCAGCACGCCCACGAGGTCGAAGGTGCGGCCGCGCCCGTTGCGCACGTCCGGCACCACCAGGTAGGTGAGCACCAGCGCGGCCACGCCGATCGGCACGTTGACCAGGAAGATCCACCGCCAGCCGACGGTCGATACCAGGATGCCGCCGAGCGTGGGCCCCGACAGCGTGGCGAGCCCGGCGACCATCCCCCAGACGCCCATCGCGGTGCCGCGCCGCTGCGCCGGGAAGACCGCGACGATCAGCGCCATGGTCTGCGGCGCCAGCAGCGCCGCGCCCAGTCCCTGCAGCCCGCGGGCCGCGATCAGCAGGCCGGCGCTCGGTGCGAGCCCGCACGCCACGCTGGCGAGCGTGAACACCGCCACGCCGCCGGCGAAGAGCCTGCGCGGCCCCCACAGATCGCCGAGCCGCCCCGCGCTGATCAGCAGTACGGCCAGCACCAGCGCGTAACCGCTGACCACCCACAGGGTCTGGTCCAGCGATGCGCCCAGCGCGTCGATCATCTCCGGGATGGCGATGTTCACGATGGTCAGATCCAGCAGCGTCATGAAGAACCCCAGTGACACCGTCACCAGGACCGCCCAGGGATCGCCGGCCCACTTCCGCATGTCGTCCCCCACCCCTCCGTCCGCGCCCCGGCGGGTTCCGGTGGCCACGGCACGAAGATAATCCATCTTTTCTGATGCATCAAGGCAGATGTATCAAGGAGGATGCATCGAGACGGATTCATCGAGTGAGGAGCATCGGCAGGCCACCGGCAGCGGATTGGCCGGTGACCCGCCCGCGTGCAACTGAGAGGCTGGCCCCTCGAACGCCATGCTCAGGAGGTCGTGATGCAGGTAGCGGTGGTCACTTTCGACGGGTTCAACGAGCTCGACAGCTTCATCGCGTCGGCCCTGATCAACCGGTGCCGCAAGGACGGCCTGGAAGCCTTCATCACCACGCCCACGCCCGTGGTGACCTCGATGAACGGCGTCGAGGTCACCGGCCAGCGCCCCATGGAGTTCATTCCCGAGGCCGACGTCGTACTGATCGGCAGCGGGGTGAAGACGCGCGACGTGGTCGCCGACGACCGGCTGCTCGCCATGCTGCCCCTGGACCCCGCGCGGCAGCTGATCGGCTCGCAGTGCTCCGGCGCGCTGGTCCTCGCCCGGCTCGGGCTGCTGGGCGGGATGCCGGCGTGCGCGGACCTGACGAGCCGGCCGTACGTGGAGGCCTGCGGCGTCACCGTGCTGGACGCGCCGTTCCACGCCGAGGGCAACATCGCCACGGCGGGCGGCTGCCTGGCCTCGCAGTACCTCGCCGCCTGGGTGATCACCCGTACGCTCGGCGAGGAAGCCGCGCGCGGCGCCATCGGCTACGCGGCCCCGGTGGGCGAGCAGCAGGAGACGGTGGACCGCGCACTGCGCGCCGTCCGCGCGCCCGAGTCCGCATCCGTACCCGCATCCGTACCTGTACCCGTACCCGTACTGCGCTGACCGCTCAGGCGCGGTGTGCGGAGGCGCCGAGCCAGAACCAGACCCACTTGCCGGCCCCGTCCGTGGCGACGCCCCAGGACTGGCTGAGGGCTGCGATCAGCCCGAGCCCCCGCCCGGACTCGCGCTGTGCGCAGCCCGCGGGGGTCTGGTGCGCGGCGCCGAGGTGGGGGGTGTCGTCGCGCAGGGCGCACAGCAGCCGGTCGGTCCCCGGTTCGACCTCGACCACCATGCGGATGCGGGTGCTCTCGGTGTGCCGGACCGCGTTGCTGACGGCTTCGGTCACGAGGAGGCGGGCGTCGTCCGCCAGGTCGCTGCCGATGACGGCCTCGGGCAGGGCCCGCCGGGCCGAACGGGCGGCCTCGGGCGTGGCGGGCAGCGTGATGTCAACGCGGTGAGCAGGCACGACGGCCTCCGATCCCAGCAGGTCCCCCCTGCGGTCCTTCCACGCTAGGTTCGCCGTCGTCTTGGTCACACCGCCCGGACGGCCGATCCCGCCCGCCCGCGGCTCCTCCCTTCGGCCAGGTCGTGCGCGTTTCGATACGCCCGCGACAACCGGGTGCAGCCGTCCCGCTGATCTGCGGCCGGGCTCAGGCGGCGGCCGACGCCGGCGCGACCGCTCCGACCGCTCCGACCGCTCCGGCCGTCCCGACCGCCGTGACGGTCCCGGCTGTTGCCGGGGCGCCGGTGAGGGCCGGGCGGACCTTGGTGAGGAGGAGGTCGAGGAAGCGGTCCGGGTGGCGGAAGGCCGCGAAGTGGCTGGCGTCCTCGATGAGGGCGAACTCCTTGACGGGGGCCGTGACCTCGTCGAAGAAGCGGCGGACCGGGCCGACCGGCGTGATGACGTCCCCGGCGCCCTGGAAGACGAAGAACGGCAGCCGGAAGTCGACGCCCTCGGCCCACTCGTCGAGGGCGACGGACTGCGGCCCGAGGCGCTCGGAGAAGGCCATGGCCCTCATGTGGGTGCGGAGGTCGCCCAGGCCGTGCCGGGGCGAGGTGAGGAGGGAGCCGAGTACCACCTTCTTGACGGTGTCGAGCGTCAGCGGGTCGGAGCCGACGGTCAGCTTGTTGTACTGCGACCACTGCTCGGTGGCCCAGGCCGCACGGTCGGGACCCATCGCGGTGGCGGCGGCCAGCTCCTTGCGGCGGCCGGCCGCGGTCAGCCGGTCCAGCAGGCCGTCGTAGGCGGTGCGGTCGTGCCCGCCGGCGTTGATGTTCTGGTCGGTGCCGACGTACGCGGAGTACAGCTCGGGGTGGCGGCGGGCCAGTCGGAGGCCGATGACCGAGCCGAACGACATCGCGAGCAGGACGACCCGGTCCACGCCGAGGCGGCCGCGGATGTGGCGGGTCACCTCCAGGGCGTCGGACTCCAGCCGCTCCAGGGTGAGTTCACCCTGGCCCTCGGGGCCCGAGCGCTCGAAGGTCTTGCCGGCGCCGCGCATGTCCCAGCGGACGAGGGTGAAGTGGCGCTCCCAGGCGCGGGTGCGGGCGGCGTAGGGCAGATTCGTGGCGCCGGGGCCGCCGTGCAGCTCCAGGATGACCGAGTTGGACAGGTCGTCTCCGCGCACGGAGATCCACTGGTCGATGCCGCCGATGCGGACGAAGCCGGCCTCGTCGATGCCGCGGGGCGTGGTGATGCGCAGCCGCCGCGCGTGGGCGGCGCGCCGCAGCCCGCGGTAGCCGGCCAGGGCGGCGGCGGGAGCGGCGAGGACGGCGGAGGCGGAAGCGGCGAGGAGGGTGGCGTCGACCATGACTGTTACTTCCTTAAACTGTTTATGACGTCATCGGTTAATGGGTTTAAGGTATATACAGTTGTTGGGCGGCGTCAACACCCGCCTGCCGGCGCGACGGCACCGAGATGCGAACGAGGGACACGGGATGGCCAAGGCACGCGAGGACAAGGCGCGCGATCTGCGCGCGGGCATGGCGCTGCTCTGGGGTGAGCAGGAGCGGCCCAGTCGGGGCCCCAAGCCCAGCCTCACCCCGCCGCGCATCGCCGCCGCGGCCGTGGCGCTGGCGGACGCGGAGGGGCTGGAGGCCGTGTCGATGACCAAGGTCGGCGCGGAGTTCGGCGTCTCGGCGATGGCGCTCTACCGCTACGTGCCCGGTAAGGCCGAGCTCGTGGAGCTGATGGTCGAGGCCGTCCTGGCCGAACGCCCCGACGTGGCGGACGCGGGCCCCGGCTGGAGGCCCGGGCTGACCGCCTGGGCCCACCGGATGCTCGCGGTGTACGAGGCCCACCCGTGGCTGCTGGCCGCCACCGCGATGCGGCGCCGGCTGATGGGGCCGAACCAGCTCGGCTGGCTGGACGAGGCGCACGCGGTGCTGGAGCGGACCGGCCTGACCGCGGCCGAACGCCACCAGGTCTTCCTCCTGGTGGTCGGCCACGTACGGGCCCTCGCCCAGCAGGCGGCCGACTTCGACGCCGAGCACGCCCGGGAGTTCGGGCGGCTGACCGGCGAACTGCTCGACCGGCACGCCGCCCGCTTCCCGGCCCTGACCAAGGCGATCGCCGACGGCGCGTTCGCCCCGCCGGCCGCCCCCGATCCGCTCGCCTTCGGACTGGACCGGATCCTGGACGGCGTACAGGTCCTCATCGACGCCCCCTAGGTCGTGTCGTCAAAGTCCCGTCTGGCTGGCCGCCCTTCGGGCGGCCGACGCTACTTTGACGACACTCCCTAGGGCCCGTCCGGCGGATCTTGCCGGACGGGCCCCAGGTTCCGGGGAGGGCTCAGCGCTTGAGCATGAAGGTGAAGTCGCCGGAGAGCTTGCCGCCCAGCCGGACTGCCGACACGAGTTTCCCGTCCGCGATCAGTCTTTCGACCTCGGCCCGGGAAAGACCGCAACCTTCAGCGATCACCCGCACCGGCCGGACGGGGATCTGCGCCGCGAAGCGGACCGAGACGTCGATCACCTCCCGGCCCAGGTGATCCGATCCGCCGGTGTCGAGCCGCCAGGCGTCGTCCCAGTCGAGGGCGATGCGATTGCGCCGCCGCATGACCGGATCCTGGAGCACCTCGGCTGCCAGGCCAGGGTCGTTGTCATGCATGCGGTCCAGGAGCTCAGGTCGTACGGAGCGCACGTTCATCCGCTCCAGGACCGTGAGCTTCGCGGTGTCCCCGCAAGCGGTACAGAGCACGAGCAGCCAGGCGTCGAGGAGCTTGTGGTTCGCGTTGACGCGAAACTTGCCGTTCGCCCGGAAGCGCTCGGACGCGCACGCATGGCAACGGCGGCGAACGAGCGGCAGGCAGGTGGGCACGACCACCCAGTTATTGAGCACAGAAGTACACCGGTTTCAGTGAGAAGTCCGCAGCAAAAAGCAGCACGGCGCACATGTGCGACGCGCGACCGATCAGCGCTTGGGGGGTCTCACAGGGTGTACAACGGCATGTCCTTGCCTGGACGACTCGGTTGACGGCACGGTAGTGGCGCACAGCGACGCTGTTCCACTGGTTTTCGGGCGCCTCACCGCCGGGGCCGGTCCGGCGGATCTTCTGGATGAGGTACTGCCAAAGCTCCTCGTCCAGGACCGGAAGCCGGCCCAGCCCTGGGTTCTGTCCTGCGGATTATCAGCGGAGCCATAGTCGGATCGCGGCGGTGGTGACGGTGCCGTGGAAGACGTAGGCGCGTAGGAACGCCCCCTGGGCGAACGGGCCCTGGGCGAACGGGCCCTACCCGAACCGGCCCTACCCGAACCGGCCCTACGCGAACGGGCCCTCGGTCGTGAAGCGGCGCAGGTCGTGGGCGAACCGCTCGGCCTCGCCCGGCGGCCACGAGGACAGGCTCGCCGTGATGTGGGCGGCCAGCCGGGCCCGCAGTTCCGCCACCGCCGCCCGGCCCTGCTCGGTGAGGACGAGCAGGTACGCGCGCCCGTCGGCGGGGTCCGGCTCGCGGCGGATGAGGCCGGCGGCCTCCAGCCGGGAGGCGCGGCGGGTGACGCCGGAGCGGTCGACCCCCACGTCGGGGGCCAGATCGGCGGCGCTGCGGGGCCCGGTCCGGGCCAGCGTGCTGAGTACCGGGTACGTCAGCTCGTCCAGCCCCTCGCCCATGCCCTCGGTGAGGCGCCGGTGCAGCTGCGTGCGCGTGGTGCGCCTGAGCAGGATGCCCAGCGCGTCCGCGATCTCGTGACCTGCTTCGTTCTCCACGCCACCAGAATAGCGTGCGCCGCGCACGCTGTTGGTGTTACAGTGACGGAGATGCGTGCGATTCGCACGCACTTCTCCTTGATTCTTCGTCCCGTGAGGAAATCCCATGACGCGCACCCGTATCGAGGCCGCCCTCAACGACCTGATCTTCAACCGTGACATCACCGTCGAGGAAGCCGCCGACCGCCACTTCACCCCGGAGTACCGCCAGCGCACGGACGGGGAGTGGGCCGACCGCGCCGGGTTCATCGAGCACATCACCCACGTGCGCGACCTGGTGGCCGACGGCCATGTCGAGGTGCACGAGGAGCTGTACGCCGGCGCCAAGTACGCCGACCGGCACACCGCCCACATCACGAAGAAGGACGGCTCGACCGTACGCATGGAGGTCTACCTGTTCGCGGACCTCGCGCCCGACGGCCGGTTCGCCCGCATCGAGGAGACCACCCTGATGCTGGAGGGCTCCGCCGCCGACCGCAACATGGGCAGCGCCCGCTAGAAGGCGTCCCGGGCGTCCCGGGCGTCCCGGGCGGTCAGGGCGCGGATGGCGGTTTCCTGGGAGTAGGCGAGCAGGCCGATCGTCATCGCGCTCATCACGACGGCGAAGAGGACGTGGCCCAGGGTCGAGGTCACGGCCAGGCCCAGGGCGCTCAGGGCGAAGTGGCTGCCGACCCGCAGGGCGATGAGCGCGAACGCGACCCTGCGGGTCTCCTTGCCGCGCCACAGCGCCTTGGCGAGCTTGATCCGCCTGCGCATCATCGTCAGCGAGACGGTGATGTTCACGGCCAGCAGGACCAGGAGCACGGGCCAGACCGAAGGGAAGGCCTTCAGGATGTCGAAGGCGGCCGCGAGCACCCCTTCGAAGCCGAAGAACCAGAGCGGAAGCCGGTAGTCGGCCGGTGTCATGGCACTGGTGTCGATCGCTTCGGCCGGTACGCCCTCGGGCTTCTTCTTCAGGATGTTCATGCCGCTGCCCCCGTGGTCGGTGTGATGATCACTATCTTTTCGGGGGAGGGGGCTCGGGGGCAGAGCTCCAGGTCACGTGTGCCGTATGACAGCTGTCATACGCCCCTCGACCCCGAACCGGCCGTCGCCCTCGCGGCCTTGGACGCGTGGTCGCGCGAGCCGGTCACCCCGGACAACCTCGCCGCCCGGCAGGAGCGGGACGCCACGTCCCGGCCCCGGCCCACGGCCGGGGAGCTTCGCGCGGGCGGCCGTTTCGAGGTGACGGAGCTCCAGGTCCCGGGACCACCGGACGGTCCCGTCGTCACGCTCGTCAGCGCCCGCCCGTCCGGGCTCGCGGGGCGGCCCCGGCCCTCCTGACCCGTGGCCGCGGTGGTCCCGTACCCCTCGGCCAACTGCTGCTCTGCCCCACGCTCGACGACCGCGGCACCACCTTCTCCAGCCGCCGGATGACCGGCCTCGGCGCAGGGGACCTCACCTCCAGCACCACCGGCTGGAAGGCCCTGCTGGGTGACCGTCACGGCGCCGCCGGCCTGCCGGCCTGCCGCCCTGCCGCCCTACGCGGCCCCCGCCCGCGCGACGGACCTGACCGGACTCCCGCCGGCCTTCATCGAGGTCGGGTCGGCGGAGATCTACCGCGACGAGGACGTGGCGTACGCGAACGCCGTCTGGCGGGCCGGCGGCCAGGCCGAACTCCACGTCTGGCCCGGCGCCTGCCACGGCTTCGACGGTCTGGCCCCCGAGGCCGCCCTCACCCGGGCCGCCCGCGAAACCCGCACCCGCCGGCTCCACCGCCTCCTCACCGGCCCCGCCGCCCCGCCGCCCCGCCGCCCCCGCCATGGGGGTGTTCCCCCGGCCGGGCGTCACTCCAACGGCCGAGCCCGGGCGCTCCCGAGGTGCCTGCGCGCCACCCGGCGGCAATGCTGGAGCCGCTGCCCGTTCACAGGAAGGGGTACTGCCGTGCCACCGAGGATCGAGCACACCAGACCCCGCCACGGGTACGGCCGTGGGCCCACCCGCGGGTACACCCACGTGCACGTCACCCTGACGCAGGACCCGCCGGCCACGCGCCGCGGCGGCGGCGACGTCGCCTTCGCCTTCAGCATTCCGCACGGCTCGGAGAACGTCTGCGTGATGCTGCCGCCCGAAGGACGCGACGCGGAGCCGAGCCCCGAAAGCGCCGGTCCGGTCGACGAATTGCTCGGCCGCGCCCTCGACGCCCCGCGCGAGAGCGTCGACCGCCTCCTGGCGAGCGACGACGTCCACGCGGTGAGGCTGGGCCGGGCCGTGCGGGCCGTCCAGCACGCATTGCGCACCGAACGGAACACCGCCGGCTCCCCGCCCGCGGAACCCTCGGACCCCCCTCCCGCGGAACCCTCGGACCCCCCGCCCGCGGAACCCTCCGGCCCCGCCGCCATCGACCCGGTGACCCACGACCCCGCCTGGTGAGCTCCGGCCCCGGGGCGGCAGGAAGGACACGTCATGGGCAGCACGGCAGGCAGGGTCCTGGTCACCGACCTCGACGGCACGCTCCTGGCGGGCGACGAGGACAGCCGGCGCCATCTGCGCCACGCGCTGGACCGGCATCCCGACATCACCGTGGTCTACGCGACGGGCCGCGGCCTCGCCTCCGTCCGGAGCGTGCTCACCGATGACCCCTTCGCCCCCTGGCCGCGGTGGATCATCGCCGACGTCGGCGCGAGCATCATCGACACCACCGACATGTCCCACGCCGAGTCCCTCGAAGGACCGCTGCGCACCGGATGGCCCGGACACCATCGCGTCCGGCGGGCCCTGCGCCGGTTCCCGCAGCTCGTGCACCAGGACGCCGTGGCACAGCAGGGCCGGTGCTCCTACTACCTGGCCGCCGAGCACCTCTCGGAGGAGATCACGGCGGCCGTCGAGCGGATGGGCTGCTCCTGGACGTACTCCGCGGACCGGTACTTCGACGTACTCCCGCCCCGCGCCGGCAAGGGCCCGGCCCTGCGGGCGCTCATGCACCGCCTCCACTGGCCGCGCGCACACCTGCTCGTGGCCGGGGACTCCCTCAACGACCTGTCGCTCTTCCGCCTCGGCACGCACGGCGTCGTCGTCGGCAACGCCGAGCCCGCACTGGTCGCGCAGGTGGCCGCGGACCCGCTGGTCCACCACCCGGCACTCGACGGCGCCGCCGCCGTACTGCACGTACTGGAACGGCTCGGCTGGGTGCGGCTGCGGCGCCCCCGGCGCGTGGTGATCGGATACCACCGCCCGCCGTGGCAGCGGTACGAGGGCCGCTGGCGGCCGCCGGCCAGCCCCAACGGCATCCTCCCGACCCTGGTGTCCGCCCTCGGCGCCGACCCCGAGGGGCAGTTGGACGCCGTATGGGCCGCCGCCACGACCGAGGACGCCGCCACGGCGGCCACGGTCCCCCCGGGGCTGCCCCTGACACTCCTCCCGCTGCCGGCCGGCCAGTGGGCCGGCTACTTCCACCGGGCCTGCAAGGAGACGCTGTGGCCCGCCCTGACCTCGCAGCCGCACCTCATCCGGCACGACCCGGCCGACTGGGCGGACTACGAAGCCGTCAACTCCGCCTTCGCGCAGCACGTCAGCGCCCACGCGGCGCACGGCGGAACGGTCTGGCTGCACGACTACAACCTCTGGCTCGTCCCCGGCCTGCTCAAGCGGCAGCGGCCGGATCTGACGGTCGGCCTGTTCCACCACACGCCCTTCCCCGACCCGCGCACGTTCCGGCGCCTGCCCTCGGCGGCGCAGCTGCGCACGTCCCTCGGACAGCTGGACTGGGCGGGATTCCACACCGCCGCGTTCGCCGAGAACTTCCGCACCCTGCTGAGCGGCGGTGCCGTCTCCCGAATGCCGCGCATCGGTGTGCACCCCCTGGGCATCGACCGCCGGGCCGTCGCCGCCCTCGCCCGGTCCCGCGCCGCCGGCACGGCCGCGGCCGGCGGCCGGGACGGCCCGGTGATCCTCTCCGTGGAGCGGCTCGACTACGCCAAGGCCCCCGTACACAAGATCCACGCCCTCGCGGAACTCCTCGACCGGCAGCCGGAACTGCGCGGAAGGCTGCGCTACCGCCTCGTCTGCCCGCCGCCCGAGCCGGGCATCCGCGCGTACGACACCACCCGCACCCGGCTGGAGCGGGCCATCGGGGAACTCAACAGGAGCCAGCGGAAGGCTGGTTGGGAGCCGGTCGAGTACCTGTCCCGGAGCCTGCCCTTCGAGGAGGTCGTCGACCACTACCTGGCGGCCGACGTCTTCTGGGTGACCTCCCTGGCCGACGGAATGAACCTCACGGCCCAGGAGTTCCTCACGGCCCAGGCGGCCACCGGCCGCTCCGGCGTGCTGATCCTCTCGCGCCACGCCGGCGCCGCCGCCTACGTGGAGGGCCACGCCCTCCTCACCGACCCGTACTCCCCGCACGACATGGTGGAGAAGCTGCGCACCGCGCTGGCGATGTCCCCGGCGCGGCGCCGGGCGCACACCGCCCGCCTCGCCGCCCTCCTCGCCACCACCCCGCCGCCCGCCGAGTGGGCGCGCGCCGTCATCGGGGCGATCGAGGGGGCCTCAGCCCGTCCAGGGTGAGGTCCAGCAGGCGTTCCGCCTGCTGCCGCTGTTCGGGCTTGGCCGAGGTGAGGGCGATGCCGGCGAGGGCGGCGAACAGGTCCGTCGCGCTGATGTCGGTCCGGATCGCCCCGGCATCGGTGCACGCGTCCATGAGCGCCGCGATGGCGCTCTGGATCATGTCGTGGCTGTGGGCGTACGGGTTGCTCCCCGAGGCGGCGATGGCGCGCAGGGCGTCGGCCATGCCGAGTTTGGCCGTGGCGTAGTCCATGAAGAGGCGGGTCCACGCGCGCAGCGCCTCGTACGGCGGCTGCGCGGCCAGGAGCCCGGGGACGGCGTCGCGCAGCTGGGCCACCTCGTTGCGGTAGGCCGCCTCGACGAGCGCCTCGCGGGTGGGGAAGTTGCGGTACAGGGTCGCGGTGCCCACGCCCGCCTCCCTGGCGATGCGTTCGAGGTGCGCGTCCAGTCCCTCCTCGGTGAACACCCGTACCGCGGCAGCCAGGATCTTGTCCCTGTTGCGTTGTGCGTCGGCTCTCAGCGGGCGTGCTGCGTCCGGGGTCATCGGCGGCCGCCGTCCTCTCTCTCGCTCTGTCCGTTTGCTAAGTGGAGGCGCGCCCGGTTAGCCTCTTGTTAAGTGGTGGCGCCTCCACTTGACTGTAGGGCATGCCCTGGCCTGCCCGTATTCCTCCTGGAAGGACTGCCGATCATGTCGGGAATCGAAGGCAAGGTCGTGGCGATCACGGGCGCCGGCAGCGGTATCGGCGAGGCGACCGCCCTGCTGCTCGCCGAACGCGGCGCCAAGGTCGTCCTCGGGGCGCGTCGCACCGAGCGGCTCGAAGCCCTGGCCGCCCGCATCGGAGCGGCCGGCGGCGAAGCCGCGTGGACGCGCACCGACGTCACGGTGCGCGAGGACCTGACCGGGCTCGTCGAACTGGCGCGCGCCCGGTTCGGCAGGCTCGACGTCCTCGTCAGCAATGCCGGAATCGGCCTCATCTCCCCCCTGGACGAGCTCCGCGTGGAGGACTGGGAGCAGATGATCGACGTCAACCTCAAGGGCGTCCTGTACGGGATCGCGGCCGCGCTGCCGGTCTTCCGGGAGCAGGGCACCGGGCACTTCGTCAACACGGTCTCCGTTTCCGGACTGCGCGTCACCCCGCTCCAGGCGGTGTACGCCGCCACCAAGAACGCCGTGCGCACCCTCTCCGAGGGCTTGCGCCAGGAGGCCGGTGACAGCCTGCGCGTGACGGTCGTCTCGCCGGGGTTCACGCGTACGGACTTCCCCGACGCCATGGCACCGGAGATGCGGACGCAGATCCGCGACCGCATGGACGCGATCGCGATCCCGCCGGACGCCATCGCGCGCGCCATCGCCTACGCCGTCGAGCAGCCGGACAACGTGGACGTGGGCGACATCGTCGTCCGCCCCACCGCGCAGGCCTGAACGGCCGGCCGGTGCTCGCGCGGGGGGCGGCGGCACCGGCCGGTCAGGGAGGAGCGTCAGGTGGCGAAGGTGGCCACCGGCTCCAGACCGTACGTGCGGGCGTAGCCGTTCTCGGTGCCCACCAGCAGGTCCACCACCTCGAAGTAGCGGTCCCAGAAGGGGGTTTCGCGCAGCGCGTCGATCAGCAGCCGGTAGGACTCGTGGTCGTCCGCCTCCCAGACCCAGACGTCGGTGACCCGCGCCGAGTAGAACTCCGTGTCGTAGAAACGGGAGCGGACGCCGTGGGTGCGGGCCTCGATCACCGGGGCGACCTCGGTGGTGAAGGCCCGGACCCGTTCGGCCACGGTCATCGCCAGCCACTCGGGCGTGGTCTTGACCAGCATGAACGCGGTGACCGGCGGCTCGGTTCGGTCAGCGGGCATCGGTGGCCTCCGGCACGGCGAGGACGGCGGGCTTGAGGGTCTGCGCGCACCACTGCGCGAATCCGGTGGCCGGTCCCGCCTGCGGCGAGCGGGCGACGCCCGAGTCCAGGCCCTCGTCCTTGGCGCGCTTCATGTCGACCATGCCCTCGACGAACGCCTCGCCCAGGCCGTAGCCCAGCAGGGCGGACCGCAGCTCGTCGAGCGGCTGGCGCTGGTAGCGGACCGGACGGCCCAGCTCCTCGGTCATGATGCGGGCCAGGTCGTTGGGCGACAGGTCCTGCGGGCCGAGCACCGGAACACTGCCGGCGCCGGTCCAGGAGCGGTCCAGCAGCAGCCCGGCCGCCGCCGCGGCGATGTCGTCGGTGGCCACCATCGGGGCCTTGCGGTCCGCGGCGACCGTATCGGTGAAGACGCCGTCCTCGCGGATCGAGTCGGCGTCCTCCAGCAGGTTCTCGAAGAAGGACGGGTTGGCCAGGGCGCGGTAGGCGACGCCGGAGCCGGCGATCAGGTCGTCCATGGCCAGGGAGGCGGTGACCAGCCCGGCCCGGGCGGCCTGCGGGGTGCCCCGGCCGAGCGCCGAGACGCCGACGACATGGCTGACTCCGTGGGCCGCGAACGCCCGCGCGGCCGGGCGGGTGAAGCCGCTGTACGCCTCGTCCGGCGTGGCCGAGACGTCCGGCGGCACCAGCCAGAAGACGGCGTCGGCCCCGGCGAAGGCGCGCTCGACGGTCGCGGCGTCGCCGTGCGAGCCGGTGACCACCTCGACCCGTCCGCGCACGGCCTCGGGGAGCCGGGCGGGATCGCGGACCACGACGCGCAACTCCTCTCCGTGGGCGGGCGCGGCCTCGACCAGCAGGGACAGCAGCCGCCGGCCGATGTTCCCGGTGGGGGCGGTGATGACGATCATGAAAACCTCGCGGTCTTTGTCGGATCTGTACGCCCCTCCATCGTGCAGACGCCAACGGCATTGCCACAATGGGAACTTCAGCATCCAATCATTGCCCGAAACGGAATAATGCCGGTGAGCAGCCCAGCCCAGAGCCCAGCCCAGAACTCAGCCCAGAACCTCGACGCCAATCTCGCCGTCGCCCTCGACGCCCTGCTGACCGAGCAGAGCGTCACCCGTGCCGCCGCGCGGCTGCACACCTCCCCCGCGGCGATGAGCCGCACCCTGGCCCGGCTGCGCCGGGTGCTCCAGGATCCGCTGCTGGTCCGGGCGGGACAGGCGATGGTGCCCACACCGCGCGCCGAGGCGCTGCGGGACGAGGCCGCCGCGGTGGTGCGCCGGCTGGAGGCACTCCTCACCCCGAGCGGCGGGGTCGACCCCGCGTCGCTGCGCCGCACCTTCACCGTCCAGGCCTCGGACCTGGCCGGCGCGGCGCTGGCCCCGGGCCTGCTCGCGCTGGCCAGGCGCCAGGCGCCCGGAGTCTCGCTGCGGGTGCTGGCCGAGGAGTGGGAGGCGGGCCCCGCGCTGCGCGAGGGCCGGGTCGATCTGGAGATCGGGGCCATCGACCACGTCGACCCGGAGACCCGGGTCGAGGAACTGGTCACGCTGCGGATGGCGGCCGGCGTCAGGGCCGGGCACCCGCTCGCCGAAGGGACCCTGACGCCCGCCCGGCTGGCCGCGGCCGAGCACGTGGCGGTCAGCCGCCGCGGACGCTTCACCGGCCCGCTGGACGCGGCCCTGGCCGAGCAGGGGCTCAGCCGGCGGGTCAGCGCCGTCCTGCCCGGACATCTGGCGGCGATGGCGCTGGCCGCGGTCGGCGACGTGGTCTGCCTGGTGCCGACCGCCCTGCCGGGTGAACCCCCCTCACCGCTCAGCGACGCGGCGCACGCACTGGGACTGCGCCTGCTGGACATCCCGCTGCCGCTGCCACCCCTGACGATCGGCATGGCCTGGCACCCCCGCCACACCGCCGACGGGGCCCACCAGTGGCTGCGCGGCGCCGTACGCCGGGTACTGCGCCCGGCCCCGGCACCGGGAGCCGCGGGCTGATCCGGCCCGGTCCCGAAGACACGGTCCGGCGCGTACGGGTGACATGCGCGCCGGAGGGGGGCGTGCCACCCTGTTCGCAGGCCTCGGGAGATGGCAGCCGCGACGAACGGAGCGTGCTGTGGGACATCCGATACGTGCCGCGGCGCTGCGGCGCCGGGCGGCCGCCGCCTGCGGCGCCCTGCTGCTCGTGGCCCTTACCTCGGGCGCCGGCGCCCGCGCGGCCCCCGCCCCGACCCCGTCC
>NZ_LGDB01000005.1:0-16698 GCF_001279655.1 Streptomyces sp. WM6372
GATCTACGGACTGACCAAGGGCCAGTACTCGCCCACCAGCGAGGTCGGCAAGATCACCAAATCGACTCCGATGGGCTCGCTCGACGCCCCCTTCAACCCGGTCTCACTGGCCCTCGGCGCCGAGGCCACCTTCGTCGCCCGGACCGTCGACTCCGACCGCAAGCACCTCACCGAGGTACTGCGCGCGGCGGCCGACCACCAGGGCACGGCGCTCGTCGAGATCTACCAGAACTGCAACATCTTCAACGACGGCGCCTTCGAGGTCCTCAAGGACAACGCGCAGGCGCAGGAGGCCGTGATCCGGCTGGAGCACGGGCAGCCGATCCGCTTCGGCCTGGACGGACACAAGGGCGTCGTGCGCGACCAGGCCACCGGGGAACTGGAGGTCGTCACGGTGACCCCCGAGAACGAGTCCCGGATCCTGGTCCACGACGCGCACGGCGCCGGCCCGACCACCGCCTTCGCCCTGTCCCGGCTGGCCGACCCGCACACCCTGCACCAGACGCCCATCGGGGTCTTCCGCAGCGTGGAGCGGCCCGTCTACGACACGCTGATGTCCGAGCAGCTGGACGCGGCCGTCGACGCCAAGGGCAAGGGCGACCTCAGCACCCTGCTCGCCGGCAACGACACCTGGACGGTCGTCGGCTGACCCGCGCCCGTACGAGGACGGCCCGGAGTTCCTCAGGAGCTCCGGGCTTCGTCGTACGCGGCCCGCGCCGCCTGGACGTCGGCGGTGCGCCGCTCGGTCCAGCGGGCCAGCGACCACACCTGCTCGGCGGCCTCGCGCCCCAGCTCGGTCAGCGAGTAGTCCACGCGCGGCGGGATCACGGGGTGGGCGTCGCGCAGCAGGAATCCGTCGCGCTCCAGCGTCTGGAGGGTCTGGGCCAGCATCTTCTCGCTGACGCCGCCCACTTCCCGGCGCAGCTCGCTGAACCGGTACGAGCGCTCGACGAGCGCGGCCAGCACCAGGACCCCCCAGCGGCTGGTGACGTGCTCCAGCACGCCGCGGGAGGGGCACATCGGAGCCTTCACGCTTACCTTCATACCAGTACCTTACTTTGAAGTGGGTACTTACGAAAGGTTAGCGCTCTCCCTAGGGTGGTGTCGTACCCCGAAGCCGGACACGGCCCCCACGCAAGGAGCGCACCCCATGAGCATCGTCGTCACCGGAGCCACCGGAGCCCTCGGCCGCCTCGTCGTCGAGGAGCTGCTGAACCAGGTCCCCGCCGAGCGCGTCGCCGTCGTCGTGCGCAGCGAGGAGAAGGCCGCCGACCTGGCCGCGCGCGGGGTCGAGGTGCGCGTCGCGGACTACGACGCCCCCGAGACCCTGGCCGGGGCCTTCCGCTCCGGCGACCGCGTCCTGCTGATCTCCGGCAACGAGGTCGGCCGCCGGGTGCCGCAGCACCTCGCCGTGATCTCGGCCGCACGGGCCGCCGGCGTCGCCCAGCTCGCGTACACCGGGATCCTCGGCGGCCCCGAGGCCGACTTCGACCTGGCCGCCGAGCACAAGGTCACCGAGCAGGCCATCCTCGACTCCGGCCTGCCCCACACGTTCCTGCGCAACGGCTGGTACCACGAGAACTACACCGGACACCTGGGCACCGTCCTGGAGCACGGCGCGGTCGTGGGCAGCGCGGGCGCGGGCAGGATCGCCTCCGCCGCGCGGGCGGACTACGCCGCGGCGGCGGCCGCCGTGCTGACCGGCGAGGGCCACCTGAACCAGGTGTACGAGCTCTCCGGCGACTCCGCGTGGAGCCTGGCGGAGTACGCGGCCGAGGTCGCGGCCCAGACCGGCAAGGAGGTCGCGTACAGCGAGGTCCCGGCCGAGGCGCACCTGTCGATCCTGACCGGCGCCGGAGTGCCCGAGGGCTTCGCGGCGATCCTCGTCGACGTGGACGCGGCGATCTCCCGCGGCCGGCTGGCCCACACCGGCGGGGACCTGTCCCGGCTCATCGGCCGCCCGACGACCCCGGTGGCCCACGCCATCGCCTCCGCCCTGGCCTGAGCGGGCGGCGGGCAGGCAGGCGGCGGGCGGCTGGCGGCGGGCGGGCCAGCCGTGCGGGCCGGCGCGGGCCGAGTCCGCGCCGCCGCGGCCACGCAAGGCCCCGGAGGTGTCATGAGTATCTCCCGTAAACGGGCATGACATCCGGCCCGCCCGGCGCTACCTTCGTGAGGTTGGCCGAATGACGACTGGAGGGCCCCGTGAAGGCGGAGAACGAGCAGCGCACGGGTTTGCTCTACGGATTCGGCGCCTACGGGATGTGGGGGCTGGTCCCCCTGTTCTGGCCGCTGCTCAAGCCGTCCGGGGCCATCGAGATCCTCGCCCACCGCATGGTGTGGTCGCTGGGCGTGGTCGGGATCCTGCTGCTGGCCATGCGCCGCTGGGCCTGGATACGGGACCTGCTCCGCCAGCCCCGCAAGCTGGGCCTGACCGCGCTGGCCGCGTCGGTGATCTCCGTGAACTGGGGCCTGTACATCTGGGCCGTCAACAACGGCGCGGTCGTCGAGGCCAGCCTCGGCTACTTCATCAACCCGCTCGTCACCATCGCGATCGGCGTGCTGGTCCTCGGTGAGCGGCTGCGCCGGGCGCAGTGGGCGGCCGTCGGCATCGGCGTGGCCGCCGTGCTGGTGCTCGCCGTCGGGTACGGGCGGCCGCCGTGGATCTCGCTGGTGCTGGCCTTCTCCTTCGCCGCCTACGGGCTGATCAAGAAGAAGCTCAACATGGGCGGGGTCGAGTCGCTCGCCGCCGAGACCGCGCTGCTGTTCCTGCCCGCCCTCGGCTACCTGCTGTGGCTGGGCGCGCAGGGCCGGTCGAGCTTCGCCACGGAGGGCATCGGGCACGCCTCGCTGCTCGCCGCGACCGGGCTGGTCACCGCGATCCCGCTGGTCTGCTTCGGTGCGGCCGCGATCCGGGTCCCGCTGTCCACGCTCGGGCTGCTCCAGTACCTGGCCCCGGTGTTCCAGTTCGGGCTCGGCGTCGTGTACTTCCACGAGGCGATGCCGCCGGAGCGCTGGGCCGGGTTCTCCCTGGTCTGGGCCGCGCTGGCGCTGCTGACCTGGGACGCGCTGCGGACGGCGCGCAGGACGCGGGCCCGGCTCGAAGCGGCCCGCGCCGCCGCCGGGCCGGTGGCGGTCACTCCGGCGCCCGAGCCGGCATAGCCGCGCCGCACGTCCCGATACCCCCACGATCCCCGCTACGGAACCTCCGTAGCGGGGATCGTCCGTTTTCCGAACCACCCTGACCGAATCTCGGTCTTGACGGGCAGTCACCCTTCCACTGAACATCAGGCTCGCACTGACGCACGATCGCTCAATTGCGCCACCCCGCACGTTCCGTTCAATCCCCAACGGAATCCCGGAGTCCCCCACATGAGCCTGTCCGTCTCCCGGCGTCTCGCCGCCGTGACCGCCATCGCGGTCGCCGGCCTGTTCGCCTCCACCGCTCCCGCCGCACTCGCCGCCCCCACGGCGGCGACCGCGGCGCCGACCCCGCCCGACATCCCGGTCGCCAACGTCAAGGCGCACCTGGCGCAACTCCAGTCCATAGCCACCGCCAACGGCGGCAACCGCGCCCACGGCCGGACCGGCTACAAGGCCTCGATCGACTACGTGAAGGCCAAGCTGGACGCGGCCGGCTTCACCACCACCCTGCAGACCTTCACCAGCAGCGGCGCGACCGGCTACAACCTGATCGCCGACTGGCCGGGCGGTGACCCGAACTCGGTGCTGATGGCCGGATCGCACCTGGACTCGGTGACCGCCGGTCCCGGCATCAACGACAACGGATCCGGCTCGGCCGCCATCCTGGAGACGGCGCTGGCCGTCTCGCGCGCACAGCTCCAGCCCACCAAGCACCTGCGGTTCGGCTGGTGGGGCGCCGAGGAGCTCGGCATGATCGGCTCGAAGTACTACGTGAACAACCTGCCGGCCGCCGAGAAGTCGAAGATCTCCGGGTACCTGAACTTCGACATGATCGGCTCGCCGAACCCGGGCTACTTCGTCTACGACGACGACCCGACCATCGAGCAGACCTTCAAGAACTACTACGCGGGCGTCGGCATCCCGACGGAGATCGAGACCGAGGGCGACGGCCGCTCCGACCACGCCCCGTTCAAGAGCGCGGGCATCCCGGTCGGCGGCCTGTTCTCCGGCGCCGACTACACCAAGACGGCGGCGCAGGCGCAGAAGTGGGGCGGCACCTCCGGGCAGGCCTTCGACCGCTGCTACCACGCCTCGTGCGACACCTCGGCGAACATCAACGACACCGCCCTGGACCGCAATTCCGACGCCATCGCGTACGCGATCTGGAACCTGGGGGCGGCCACCCCGGTCCCGCCGGGCCAGTCCTTCGAGAACACGGCGGACGTGAACATCCCGGACTCCCCCGGCGCCGCGGTGACCTCGCCGATCACGGTCTCCGGAGTCACGGGCAACGCCCCGGCCACCACCAAGGTCGACGTGAACATCGTCCACACCTACCGCGGTGACCTGGTGGTCGACCTGGTGGCCCCCGACGGCACGGTCTACAACCTGCACAACCGCAGCGGCGGCAGCGCCGACAACCTCGTCCAGACGTACACGGTCAACGCGTCGAGCGAGGTGGCCAACGGGGTCTGGAAGCTCCAGGCCAAGGACGGGGCGGCGCAGGACACCGGCTACATCAACAGCTGGAAGATCACCTTCTGAGACAGGAGCGGGCCTAGGACGGCGGAACCGTCTGCGGCTCCTGTATGAGGGCGCGGAGTTCCTCGGCGACCGCGGCGACATCGGCGCGGCCCAGCTTGGCCGCCTCCACCAGGTCGCCGAGGTCCTCCGGTGAGGGCAGCTGCTTGGCTCCCGCCACGCGCAGGTACGAGCGCGTGGCGGCGGCCGCGTAGAACTCGTTCATCGGCGATTCCAGCGCCGGGCACACCGCGAGGGTGTGCAGAAACGCGGCGGCCCGCCACGCGGTGTCCGGGGCGGGCTGTTCGGGCACCAGGACGAGGTCATTCTGGTGCCGGGCGACCGCGGCGGCCACCCCGGAGGGATCCCACACGGCGGGATCTGACGGGAGATGGTGGGCCAGAGCGGTCCAGGCCCACTCCATGGTGATCTTCAATTGCCGAACCGCTCCTGGAAGTAGCCCCAGTGGTCGGCGAACTCCTCGATGCCGGACAGGAAGTTCTCCCGGTCCTCGTCGAGCTCGCGTTCCGTCACCTCGGTGATCAGCGCGGTGACCGTCGTCCCCAGTGCCGCCGCGCGCGCTTTGAGGCGCTCATGGAACTCTTCGTTCAGGCGGATGGTGACGTGTCTCGACATGCTTTTCACGGTACAGCGGGGCCGCTGTACACAGGGCCGGAACGGCCGAAGGGTGGGCAGGGACACAGTCCCCGCCCACCCTTCGGAGCGTCCTACCCGCCGTGCGGCACTACTTGTTGGCGTCGGCCGCCTTCACCAGCGCGTCCTTGGTGACCGCGCCGACGTAGACCTTGCCGTCGTCCGTGATCAGGGCGTTGACCAGGCGGGTCTTGAAGACCCGGCCCTCGCCGAACGTGCCGGAGACCTTGCCCCCGAGGGAGTCGAGGAACTGCTTGGCCTCCTTCGGAGTGTCCTTGCCGTTCGCCGACTTCTCGAAGTCCTGGAGGCCCTTGCCGGCACCCGTCTCGACGCGGGCGATGGTCGCCCAGCCCTCGCCGAGCACCTTGGTCTCGCCGCCCTTGCCGCCCGGGACGCCCATGCCGCCGGTCAGCGCGTCGAGGCCGGGGAAGGAGTCCAGGCCCTTGAACTCCTTGCCGTGGCCGCGGCCGTCCTTGCCCGCCCCGGCGGCGCCCTCGGTCAGCTTGGCGCCCTTGGGCGCGGTGAAGGCGAACGTGTCGGCGGACGGCTTGGCGAAGTCCACCTTGGTGAACCCGGCGTCGACGATCGGCTTGCCGCCCTCGGCCGCGAGCAGCTGTACCCGCAGCGGCACGCCGTTCTTGGCGTCGACCGCTATCTTGACCGAGCCGACCGTGGATCCGCTCTGCTTCGGCTTCAGCACCAGCTGGTAGGCGTCCCGGCCGGCCACCTGCGCGGTCTCGCCCACGCTGACGTCCGTGGTCGGGCCGGCGGCCTTCAGCACGTCCTGGGCCAGCTGCTGGGGCGAGGCGCCGCCGAGCCGCTCGGCCGTCTTCTTCTCGTCCTTGCCGGCCGCCGCCTCGGGGTTCTTCTCGTGCCAGACCTCGTTGGCCTTGCTGTCGTACCCCCAGACGTCGGCGCCGTTGTGGATGAGGCTGTACTCGTCCTTGCCGTCCACGAACGTGAGCTTCTGGCGGTCCGGCCCGTCGGCCGCGACGCGCACGGTGTGCGTGCCGTTCGCCAGCTGCGCGATCTTGTCCTCGGGGTTGGCCGAGCCGCCCGCGATGCCCTTGCCGCCGAGGAGGCCGCTCGCCAGGGTCGGCAGACCCAGGTCGGTGCTGATCTTCGCGCTGCCGGACAGCTGCTGCACGTCGGAGGCCGCGACCTTCTCGATGAGCTGCTGCGCGGTCATCTTCGGCAGGTCGGGGCCGCCGGAGTTCGCGAAGGCCGGGACCATCGCCACGGTCGCGGCGGCCACACCCGCCACCGCTACCGGTACGGCGTACCGGGCGGCCTTGCGGGTCTTTGCGTTCGTTGCCATGTCTGCCCTACCTCTGTGTCACCCGTTCTGGTGTGTCTCCATCTGACCAAAGGGGCGGGGGCCGGGGCGTCACTCCCCGGGGCCAACTCGGCGTACGCCGCAGGGATGACACGGCGAGGGCCCGGCATCCTCCCCCCGTAGGGGATGCCGGGCCCTCGCCCCTGACGTACGGCTTGTCCGGACGTATCCGGGCGTACCCGGACGCGTCCTAACCGGCGCGGTGCACCACCGCGTCGCACAGCTCCTCCAGCGCCGACTTCGCGAAGCCCTCCGGCAGCGGCGCCAGCGTGGCCCGCGCCTCCTGCGCGTACCGGATGGTGTCGCGGCGGGCCTGCTCCAGCGCGGGGTGCACGCGCAGCCGGGCGAGCACCTCGGCGTGGCGGGCGTCGTCCGTCAGGTCGCCGTCGAGGAGGCCCACGAGCTCCAGGTCGTCGGGGTCGCCGCCCCGCGCGGCCATCTCGCGCAGCCGCAGCACGGGCAGCGTGGGGATGCCCTCGCGCAGGTCCGTCCCCGGGGTCTTCCCGGATTCGTGCGCGTCGGAGGCGATGTCCAGGACGTCGTCGGCGAGCTGGAAGGCGATGCCGAGGCGCTCCCCGTACTGGGTCAGGATGTCGACGACCGAATCGTCGGCGCCGGACATCAGCGCGCCGAACCGGCCGGAGACCGCGATCAGGGAGCCGGTCTTGCCGGCCATGACGTCGAGGTAGTGGGCGACCGGGTCGCGGCCGTCGCGCGGGCCGGCCGTCTCCAGGATCTGGCCGGTGACCAGCCGCTCGAAGGCCTCGGCCTGGATGCGTACGGCCTCCGGCCCGAGGTCGGCCAGGATGTGCGAGGCGCGGGCGAACAGGAAGTCACCCGTCAGGACGGCCACCGAGTTGCCCCAGCGGGCGTTGGCGCTGGCCACGCCGCGGCGCTCGTCCGCCTCGTCCATGATGTCGTCGTGGTACAGCGTCGCCAGATGGGTGAGCTCGACGACCACGGCGGCGGGCACGATGCCGGGCGCGTAGGGATCGCCGAATCGGGAGGCGAGCATCACCAGCAGCGGCCGGAACCGCTTGCCCCCGGCGCGCAGCAGGTGCTGTGCGGCATCGGTGATGAAGGGGACTTCGCTCTTGGTGGCCTCCAGCAGACCCGCCTCGACGGCGGCCAGTCCGGCCTGGACATCGGTCTCAAGAGCCTGGTCCCGCACGCTCAGTCCGAACGGCCCGACGACGGTCACGAGGGGTACTCCTGTCTGCTGACGATCACGGTGACGATCACCTGGATTGTCGATGTGTCGCTGCCATCACTCAAGCCAGCGTATCCGGTCTGTTTTCGATCACCGAGAGCGGCCGCCATGTCGCCACCCGCGCACTGCCCGATGCGCACCGGTATGTTCGTGAAGAGCCGAAACAACCGGAGAATACGTTTTGTCCAGAACTACCACGGCAATGGAGGAACCGGCGGAGCCGGTCGACCCGGAGGCGGACCAGCCGCCGCCCGCCGACGACCACGCCTTCCTCGGGCACCCCCGGGGCCTCGCCACGCTGTCCGGACTGGAGGTCTGGGAGCGCTTCTCGTTCCTCGGCATGCAGGCCATCCTCGTCCTCTGCTTCGCGGACGTGGTGGCCGACGGCAGCCTGGGGACGGCCCCGGGCACCGCGGCCACCGTCGCGGCGGCCTACGGGACCATGGTCTACCTCGTCTCCGTCACCGGCGGGTGGCTCGCCGACCGGATCCTCGGTTCGTACCGGGCCCTGCTCTGGGGCGGCATCCTGATCGCCTGCGGCCACTACGCCATGGCGGTGCCGACGGCCGCCACGACCTGGACGGGCCTCGGACTGATCAGCGCGGGCACCGGCCTGCTCAAGCCCAACGCGGCCAGCATGGTCGGCAGGCCGTACCGGACGGACGACGAGCGGCGCGACGCCGGATTCGCCCTCTACTCCATGGCCATCAACATCGGCGCCTTCGCCGGGCCCCTGATCACCGGCTGGCTCGGCGAGCACCAGGGCTGGCACTGGTGGTTCTCCGCCGCCGCCGTCGGCATGACCCTCGGCCTGGTCCGGTACGTCCTCGGCCGCCGCCATCTGGCCGGGCGAAAGCACTCGGCCGAGTACGCCCTGGCCCCCGACGCGATGCGCCGCGCCGTGCACCGGATCGTCGCCGGACTCCTCACCGCGGGCGCACTCGCCACCCTTCTGGCGGCCGTCGGATGGCTGACCATGGCGCTCTGGTTCCTCTCGCCGGCCCTGGCCAACGGCATCCAGGCGCAGGTGGTCAAGGTCTACGGCCAGGTGTCCGCTCCCGTGTACTTCGGCGTCAACGGCGGGATCGCGGTGCTGGCGGGCCTGGCCGTGATCGCGCTGGCGCCGTGGCTGCGGCGCACGATGCACCCCGTCCACTGAGGCGAACGAGGTGGTTCCCGCATGATCATCCGTAGCGAGTTCCCGTACGAGACGGTGCACGAGGATGTCCGGATCCCGATGCCTGGGGGCACCTCCCAGGCCGAAGGCTCCGGGGGAGGGGTGGAGCTGTACGCCCGGATCTGGCGCCCGATCACCGACGATCCGGTCCCGGCGCTGCTGGAGTACCTGCCGTACCGGCTCACCGACTGGACCGCGCCCCGCGACTGGCAGCGCCACCCCTGGTACGCGGGCCACGGCTACGCCTCCGTCCGGGTGGACGTACGGGGCCACGGCTGCAGCGGCGGGAACCCGGGCGACGAGTACGACGCGCGGGAACTGGCCGACGGGGTCGCGGTGGTGGAGTGGCTGGCGGCGCAGCCGTGGTGCACGGGGTCGGTGGGGATGTTCGGGATCTCCTGGGGCGGGTCCAACTCCCTCCAGATCGCGGCGCTGGCCCCCGAGGCCCTCAAGGCAGTCGTCACGGTCTGCTCGACGGACGACCGGTACGACAACGACGTCCACTACATGGGCGGCTCGGTGCTGGCCGTGGACATGCACGCGTGGGCGGCGACCATGCTGGCCTTCGCGGCGCGGCCGCCGGACCCGCTGTTCGTCGGCGACGGCTGGCGGGAGCAGTGGCTGGCCCGGCTGGAATCCGTCGAACCCCCGATCCACACCTGGCTGGCGCACCAGACGCGGGACGACTACTGGCGCCACGGCAGCGTCTGCGAGGACTACCCGGCGATCGGCGCGGCCGTACTGGCGGTCGGCGGCTGGCACGACCCGTACCGGGACACGGTGCTGCGGCTGGTCTCGCACCTGCCCGCCGACCGGGTACGGGGGCTGATCGGCCCCTGGTCGCACCAGTACCCGGACCGGGGGCTGCCGCCCGGGCCGTCGATCGGGTTCCTCCAGGAGACCCTGCGGTGGTGGGACCACTGGCTGAAGGGGGACGCCGACAGCACCTCCGGCGCGGGCGGCAACGGGGTGATGGACGAGCCCCTGCTGCGCTCCTGGATCTCGGACTCGCATCCGCCGGCGACCACGTACGAGGAGCTGCCGGGCCGCTGGGTCGGGGACGCCGAGTGGCCCTCCCCCGCCGTCACCCCGGTCACGTACGCGCTCCAGGGCGCGCCGGTGGCCGTGGCCTCCCCGCAGCACACGGGGCTGGACGCGGGGCGGTTCTTCCCGTTCGGCAACGCCGCGGACCTGCCGCCGGACCAGCGGGAGGAGGACGCGAAGTCGGCCTGCTTCGAGTTCCCGGTGGGGCGCGAGCCGGTGGAGGTCCTGGGCCGCGCGCAGGTGACGGCCCGGCTGCGGATGGACGTCCCGTACGGGCAGGTGGTGGCGCGGCTGTGCGACGTGGCGCCCGACGGGTCCTCGACGCTGGTGACGCGGGGCGCGCTGAACCTCTCGGCCCGGCTGGGCCGGGACAAGGCGGTGCCGTGGCCGGTGGGCGCCTACGAGGACGTCGTCTTCGAGCTGAACGGCATCGGGCACCGGTTCGCCGCGGGCCACCGGATCCGGCTCGCGCTGTCCTCGGCGTACTGGCCGTGGATCTGGCCGCGGGCCGGGTCGGAGGCCGGGTGGACGCTGGATCCGGCGGGGAGTTCGGTGGTCCTGCCGGTCCGGGACGCGGGAGCGGACGCCTCCGGCCCGGAGGTCGCCTTCGAGCCGCCGGAGCAGGCGGGGCCGCTCGGGGTGTCGTACCCGGCCACGCTGGACGAGCCGCGGCCGGAGCGGCTGGTCGTACGGGACGTGGCGCGCGGGCGGTGGCGGCTGGAGGTGGACCCGCGGTACGGGGGCACGCGGGTGTATCCGGACGGGCTGGAGTACGGGGAGGACGCGGAGGAGGTCTACGAGATCGACTCGGCGGATCCGCTGTCGGCCCGGACCCGCTCGGAGTGGCGGATCCGGTTGCACCGGCCGGAGTCGGGGTGGGACGCCCGTATCGAGACCCGGTCGGAGATCTCCTGCGACGAGGGCGGGTTCGTGACCTCGAACGAGGTGGTGTGCCGGGAGGGGGAGGAGGTCGTCTTCCACCGGACGTGGGAACGGCGGTTGCCCCGCGCGGCGGGGTGACGACCCCAGCGGCCGGGACCGGCGGTCGGGGCCGGCGGGCGGGGCCGGCGGGCGGGGCCGGATCAGCCGGGGAAGAGGCGTTCCAGGACCACCGCGATGCCGTCCTGCTCGTTGGAGAGGGTCAGCTCGTCGGCCACGGCGATCAGTTCGCGGTGGGCGTTGGCCATGGCCACGCCGTGCGCCGCCCACGCGAACATCGGGATGTCGTTCGGCATGTCGCCGAAGGCGATCGTCGAGGACGGGCCCACCCCCAGCGCCTCGGCCGCCAGCGCCAGTCCGCTCGCCTTGCTGACGCCCGGCGGCTGGAGCTCCACCGTGTGCTCCCCCGCCATCGTCACGTTCACCAGGTCCCCGACCACCGCACGCGCGACCCGCGTGAGCTCGTCGTCGTCCAGCTCCGGGTGCTGGAGCAGCACCTTGTTGATCGGCGCGGCCCACAGGCCGCCGCGCCCGCGCACCCGGACCGTCGGCAGGTGCGGGTGCCACATCCGGTAGCCCGGCCCTATCAGCATCTCGGCGTCCAGCCCCTCCTGGTTGACCGCCGCGTACACCTCGCCGATCTCCGCCTCGATCTTCCCGAGCGCCACCTCGGCCAGCTCCCGGTCCAGCGCGACGGAGTGCAGCAGGCGCGCGCCCGCCGTGTCGTACACCTGCGCGCCCTGCCCGCACACCGCGAGCCCCGTGTACCCGAGGTCGTCCAGTACATGGCGGACCTGCGGGACGGGGCGTCCGGTGACGATGATGTGCTGGGCGCCCGCGGCGCGCGCCGTCGCGAGCGCCGCGTACGAGCGGGCGGAGACGGTGTCTCCGGCGCGCAGCAGGGTCCCGTCCAGGTCAGTGGCGATCAAGGCGAACGGGAGGGCCGAAAGCGGGGCGGAAGTCACGGCGCAAGGATACGGACCCCTTTGGACAAGTCCTACAAATAGAACCCGAATCCGGCCTCCCACCGGCCCCACTGGCCACGTAACGTATCAACCAGCCCCCGGGACACCCCCGGACCGCATCGAAAGCGAGGCAGTACCCCATGCCCCAGCAGAGCCCCCTCGATGTCCCCGAGGGCGACCCGTTCGGGCCGCACAACCTCCCGTACGGCGTCTTCTCCACCCCCGGGCCCACCTCCGCGGAGCCCGGCCGCCGTCGCATCGGTGTGCGCATCGGCGGACACGTGCTCGACGCGGGGGCGGCCGCGGCCGCGCTCGGTTCCCCGTACGCCGCACTGCTCGGGCAGTCCTCGCTCAACCCGCTGCTGGCCGCCGGCCGCACCGCCTGGCGCGACGTGCGCCGCGCGCTGACCGCGTGGGTGACCGACCCCGGCCACCGCGAGACGGTCGAGCCGCACCTCCTGCCGCTCGACGCCGTCACCCTGCACCTGCCGTACGAGGTCGCCGACTACGTCGACTTCTACGCGAGCGAGCACCACGCCACCAACGTGGGCCACATCTTCCGCCCGGACGGCGAGGCGCTCACCCCCAACTGGAAGCACCTGCCGATCGGTTACCACGGCCGCTCCGGCACGATCGTGGTCTCGGGGACGGACGTCGTACGGCCCTCGGGGCAGCGCAAGGCCCCGTCCGACGCGGCGCCCGTCTTCGGCCCGTCCGTCAAGCTCGACATCGAGGCGGAGGTCGGCTTCGTCGTCGGCACCCCGTCCGAGCAGGGCCGCCCGGTGCCGCTGGCCGATTTCGAGGACCACGTCTTCGGGCTGTTCCTGCTCAACGACTGGTCGGCGCGCGACATCCAGGCCTGGGAGTACGTGCCGCTCGGCCCCTTCCTCGGCAAGTCCTTCGCCACCTCCGTCTCCGCCTGGGTCACCCCGCTGGAGGCCCTGGAGGCGGCCCGGGTCGCCCCGCCCGCCCGCGACTTCCCGCTGCTGCCCTACCTCGACGACGCCGAAGCCGACCGGCCCGGCGGCTTCGACCTGCACATCACGGTCTCCATCAACGGGCAGGAGGTCGCGCGGCCGCCGTTCGCGACGATGTACTGGACCGCCGCCCAGCAGCTCGCGCACATGACGGTCAACGGCGCCTCCCTGCGCACCGGCGACGTCTACGGCTCGGGCACGGTCAGCGGCCCCGAGGTCGGGCAGCGCGGCTCGCTGCTGGAGCTGACGTGGAACGGCCGCGACGCCATCGAGCTCGCCGACGGCAAGCGCACCTTCCTCGAAGACGGAGACACCGTCACCCTCACCGCCTGGGCTCCGGGCCCGGGCGGCACCCGCGTCGGCCTCGGCGAGGTCACCGGCCGCATTGTGGGATCCCGCTAGTCCGGCCCTTGGGACGGAGCACGGCACCGGGGTGGCGGAACTCTCCGCCACCCCGGCGTCGTACCAGGTCACAGCCCTGCCGCTGAGCCCCCGCGGTGGCGCAATACTGCGGCAACACCACTGGCCGGAAGCCGTCGGTATGTTCCGTGCCATGCCAGCCGAACGCACCCGTGAGCACACCGTCCCGGTCGCCGCCGCGCGCCGGCGGCGACTGCGCGCGGACCGGGCGCGCCAGCTCGCCGACCTGCTGCGCCACCAGATCCTGGCCGGCGGCTACCCCGGCGGGGTCCTCCCGCTGGAGGACGTCCTCGCCGCCGACTACGGAGCCGGCCGCAACACCGTCCGCCAGGCCCTCGACCTGCTGCGCGGCGAGCGGCTCGTCGAACGCCGGCCGGGGGTCGGGACCGTGGTCGTCTGCGAGAAGTACCCGCACGGCCTCGACCGCCTCCAGGGCCTGGCCGAGACCCTGCACGAGCACGGCCGGGTGACCAACGAGGTCCGCACCGTCGGCCCGGTGCGCGCCCCCGCCCCCGTCGCCGGCCGGCTGGGGCTCCCCGAGCACACCGACGTGCTCTACATCGAGCGGCTGCGGCGGCTGAACGGGCTGCCGCTCTCCCTCGACCTCACGTACGTCCCCCTCGACATCGGGGCCGAACTGCTCGGCTGCGACCTGGAGAACACCGACGTCTTCCGGCTGCTGGAGTCCCTGACCGGGCAGCCCCTCGGCCACGCCGAGATCACCCTGGAGGCCGTCAACGCCGACGCGCACTCCGCCGCCGTACTGCAGGCCCCGCGCGGGGCCGCCGTGCTGATGCTGGAGCGCCTCACCCATCTGGGCGACGGCCGGCCCGTGGACCTGGAGTTCATCCGCTTCCGCGGCGACCGGATCACCATGAGCGGCCTGCTCCGCCGCTCCCTCTGACCCCCTGCATACCCACCTTCCTGGAGACAGCCATGCCTGTGGTCCCCCAGCGCGGCGACGTGCCCGTGACCATCGACGAGTCCCTGTGCATCGACGGCTGCACCCTCTGCGTCGACATGTGTCCGCTCGACTCGCTCGCGATCCGCGAGGACAACGGCAAGGCGTACATGCACGTCGACGAGTGCTGGTACTGCGGCCCGTGCGCCGCCCGCTGCCCCACGGGCGCGGTGACCGTCAACATGCCCTACCTGCTCCGGTGAAAGGCCCCGTTCCGATGCGCAGTCCGAGACCGTCCCTCGCCCTCGCCCTCTCCGTTCTCCTCGTCCCGCTGGCCAGTGGGTGCGGCGCGAGCGCGTCCGGGGCCGACGGCGCCAAGACCGTGACGGTGACCGTCGGCTACCAGTCCAAGACCATCAACACCGTCACCGCCGGCACCCTGCTGCGCTCCCTCGGCTACTTCGAGCAGCAGCTCGCGGAGCGCGGCCGGCGCGACGGCGTGACGTACAGGGTCGACTGGCAGGACTACGCCACGGGCGCGCCCATCACCGCCCAGATGACCGCCGGGAAGATCGACATCGGCTCGATGGGCGACTTCCCGCTGCTGATCAACGCGGCGCGCGGCAAGGAGCTGGGGCAGCCGACCCGGCTCGTCTCCGTGACCGGCTACAACCTGCGCGGCGGCCTCAACACCATCGTCACCGCGCCCGGCGCGACGTACGCCTCGCTGGCCGATCTGCGCGGCAAGAAGGTGTCGACCTCGGTCGGCTCGGCCGCGGACGGGACCCTCGTACGGGCCCTCCAGCGCGCCGGGATCGATCCCGCGAGCGGCATCCAGAAGCTCAACCAGCAGCCCAGCGTGGGGGCTTCGGCCCTCCAGGCGGGCAGTGCGGACGCGCTGTCGCAGTTCGTGGCCTGGCCGGGGCAGCTCGCGTACGAGGGGAAGGCCAAGGCCCTGTACGACGGCGCCGAGCTGAACCTGCCGACGTTCCACGGGGTCACGGTGCGGCAGAAGTTCGCGGCGCAGCGGGCCGGCGTACTGGACGACTTCCTGCGCGCGCAGCGCAAGGCGACCGAGTACCTGCGGACCCAGCCGGTCGCGGCGGCGGAGTCGGTGGCGAAGGAGACCGGGCTGCCCGCGGAGGTCGTGTACCTGTACAACGGCGCGAACGGGATCGCGACCTTCGACCCGGCGCTGCGGCCGGAGCTGCTGGCGGCGCTGAAGGAGGACGTACCGGTCCTCAAGGACGCGAAGCTGGTCGGCGACGTGGACGTGGACGCGTTCGTGGACCCGGCGCCGCTGGAGCGGGCCGTGCCGGAGGCCGGCTACCCGGCGGCGGCGCCCGCCCGCCCCGAGCTGTGGCTGAGGAACGAGCCGGCCACGCGGACGTTCGACACCCCGGCGGCCCTGCTGAAGGCCCTGAAGGGCGCGGACGCGGCGGCGGTCCGGGCTGCGTACGTGCCGGACGCGGTGACCGGGACCCCGTGGTTCGCCGACAAGGCGGTGTGGGTGGCGGAGGGCGCCGAGCTGCGGGCGTTCGTCACGCCGGCGGGCGCGAAGTCGTACGTCGACCGGCACGGGGGATCCGGGGCGCGGGTCGTGGGCTTCGCCGAGGCCGAAGGCATCGCGTCGTGACCCCGGGGCGCAGGCTGCTGCGGCTGGCTTCGCTCGGGGCGGCCCTGCTGGCGTGGCAGCTGCTGACCTCGCTGGACGTGGAATTCTGGCTCCGCTTCGGGCAGTTCCCGACGGTGGGCGAGGTGGCGTCGAAGCTGGCGGAGCGGGCGTCGACGGCGCCGTACTGGGAAGACCTCCTCTCCAGCCTGCGCAGGATCGTGTCGGGCTTCGCGCTGGCGGCGGTCCTGGGGGTGGCGGCGGGCACGGCGATCGCCCGCTCCCGGGTGGCCGCGGACGTGCTCGGCCCGGTCCTGGAGGTCGTGCGCCCGATCCCGGCCATCGCGCTGGTCCCGGTGGCGATCCTGCTCTTCCCCTCGAACGAGCAGGGGATCGTGTTCATCACGTGCGCGGCGGCGTTCTTCCCGGTACTGGTCTCCACCCGCCACGCGGTGGCGGCCCTGTCGCCGGTGTGGGAGGAGGCGGCCCTCACGATGGGCGCCACGCGCGGGCGCGTGCTGCTCTCGGTGGTCCTCCCGGGCTCCCTCCCCGGCGTCTTCGGAGGCCTGTCGGTCGGGATCGGGGTCTCCTGGATCTGCGTGATCTCGGCGGAGATGATCTCGGGTGAGTACGGAGTCGGCTACCGCACCTGGCAGGACTACACGGTGGTGGACTACCCGGGGGTCTTCGTCGGCATGGCCACGATCGGCGCCCTGGGCTGGCTGACGTCGACGGCGGTGGAACGCCTGGGCCGGCGCCTGACGCACTGGCTCCCGACCCGCCCCCGGCGCCCCGCGGCGC